>CAZDIO010000119.1:0-5899 GCA_964505555.1 uncultured Bdellovibrionales bacterium | reverse complement strand
GCGAGCGAAGCGAAGCAATCTCGGATTACATAGGAAGTTCGAGATTGCTTCGCTTCGCTCGCAACGACAGAAGGGGTGTGATTTACTACTACAACCAGATTAAGCTGTTGGTTCAAGCTTTGGTTCCGGTGGAGTAGCGCTTCCCTCTTTCTTTGGCTCTGGGAGTTTTAAAGGGTTCTTTTTTGGAAGCTCAAAACTTCCCCGATCTTCCTCCTCTTCAAATGGACTTCGTTGTCCACGAGAGTATGGCCATGGAAGTTGCTGATATTGAGGAATAAGAAACCCGGAGTACCCAAGGTGTCTTACCGGAACGCGCTCGAGTGTTTGAGGAACTGCGTTACTGCGAAGGAGTCTAGAGATCTCTTGGGTTTTCCCCATTTCAATTGTGCCTGCCGATACTACATAGGAGGTAGCAGGGTCGATCAAGCGGGCATTGACATACACCCGAACCGGTGAGGATACATAGGTTCCCACGACGATACCGGAAACATCTTGGAGAGCCCGTAAGGTTTTTGTATCTCGAGAGAGGGCAAGTTCCCCTTCATTACTCATGATCTGCAGTGCGTCAGATTTTCGTAACTCAATAACGTTATATCCTTTCATTGCTAACTCACTCATTAGCTGTTCTGAAAGGAGGCGACCGAAGGTAGAGCTCCCGTAGAGATCGTCAAGCTCGACAAATGTAGCTACCGCAATAGGCCCACGGATACTTCCCCGATAGTAGGCGTGTATCTGATCTGCCAAATAGGTTGTTTTAAATCGACCGACAGAGTAATTTTGAGCATCTGTAAAAGGGAAGGGCGAAAATGCTGGTAGATCTTGGTATTGCTTACTACAACCAACACAGACCAAGGAGAATAAACACAGTGAGATCAAATTCAAACACGGTGAAATTCCTAGAACATTTCTCTCTGATTTTAAAGACTGCATGCCTCCTCCTTTGTATGCTCCTATCTTCATGCGCCATTAGAACTACTGGTGCGCCAAGGGTTAAGGGATGCAAAATGCGGACCTGGATTAATACCGGGCTCACTGACTACTTAAGAGAGCGATATCATTCACTCCAATACATTCGGGTAGCAATTATTCCGTTTGACGTGCCGGTAACTTTTGCTCCATCGGGGAGCGAGACGCACCATTTTGGCCGAGAGCTTGCAAGAAATTTCCAAGCTGAGCTCGCTAGAACGGGAGAATTATCGATAATTGAACTATTTAATTTCTCCAACTGGCCTGGAAAGCGGGAGGATTTTTTTTCGGGTAATTTTCAATCAATCCAATACGCCCGGGATGCTGGGTATGATCTGGTAGTAATCGGATTTATGGAGGATCTCCAGGGAGCAGACGAAATTAAGATTTTAACAAAAATTATCGACGTCAATAACGGTATTACACTCTGGCACGGAGAAACAACGGTGTACGCCCGTGAACACGCATGGGCAAAAGCGCTCGTAGATTCAAGGTTCTTTCCTCAAAGGCCTGATATTTTTTCGTTCCCAGAAAAAAGTGAACAATTTGCTGTGTGCACGGTTGATGAGATCTTGAATGCTCCGCCTGTGCCGTAGCGGATCGCTTAGAGAACACCGAAAATTCTTCTACTTAGTCTTCGACTCCTACTTAGACGTAGACTGAACTTCGACTTGCTCTTGCACTTGCTCAAGATTGATAGAGCAAGTGCAAGAGCAAGTCGAAGTTCAGTGGAAGTATAAGTATAAGTAAGAGCTCAGTTTTAGACTAAGGGGAAAGATTAGGGACTCCTTAGGAGATCGTGAAACGGTGTGGGCATATTACCCACACCGTTTGAAATTCATCTACCAACCATTTTGAAAGCGGGCCTCAACATCCTTCCAGTTGATGACCTTCGTAAACGCCTCAACATAATCAGGTCGTTTATTTTGATACCTCAGATAATAGGCATGCTCCCAGACATCAACCACGAGAAGTGGTTCTACTACCCATTGGGTAAGGTTCTGATGTTTCTCAGCAGTAAGGATCTCTAACTTTTTAGCAGGCCAATTTTTTACAAGAAGCGCCCAGCCAGATCCTTCGACCGCTCCTGCTGCTGCTTTAAACTGTCCGAGAAAACCATCAAAACTTTGAAAGTCTTTTTCAATCTGCTGAAGGAGTGCACCACTTGGCTTTCCACCACCGTTTGGTGTCATGTTTTTCCAAAAGATCGTGTGAAGAAAGTGTCCAGCACCGTGGAATGCGAGCTCTCGTTCCCAGTGTTTTACTAAGGTAAAATCTTTTGCTTCACGGGCTTCAGCAAGCTTTGCTTCAGCGGTATTTAAGCCTTTTACATATCCTGCATGATGAATATCATGATGTAATCGCATGGTTTGCTCATCAATGAACGGTTCAAGAGCATTGTAAGCATACTCAAGGGGGGGAAGTTCATGTGCCATTGCAAAATCTCCTTATTATTGCTGATGAAAGATGGGTATATGATAGAACAGGTGGGGGAGAAGTCAATATGAGCTACTCGAACTAAAAAAATAGCAAGGCACTATTTTTCTTTACTCAAGCTGTATTTCTTTGCGCGGGTATTCTTTTGCAGGGTTATTCTTTCGCACGATCAAAGGCAATAATCGCTTCGACCCCACCACCGTCAGGATTTTGAAAGGAGAGCGCACCACCATTAAGTTCGGTGTAGTAATTTGCAATCGTTAGGCCAAGCCCTGCGCCTTGTTGTTCGAGTTTTTCACGATTAATTTGAGTAAAAGTCTGGATCGCTTTTTCAAACATCTCTGCAGCAAGCCCCGGGCCCTGATCGCGGACATGGATTGCCGCTCGATTTTCATCGATCGAAATTGAAACTGAGATGGGCTTCTCGCTGCCAAATTTATGGGCATTACTCAGGAGTCTCGAGACGATCTCAACAACCTGGATGTCATGGACGAAAACGTTTGCAGAGCTTTCTGCGCCCGGTGGAATAAGTAGTTCAATAGGTGCTTTTGTCTCTCCTAATGTGGATTGAAAATATTCAATTGCAGATTCTGCAATAACACCTAAAGAACAGACACGGCAGTGGTTTTGATGGGTAATTGCTGCACGTCCAGAGTCGATCTGTTGGAGTGTCATGAAATCATTGACGAGGCGTTGGAGGCGTTGTCCACCACGGTAGACAGATTCAAGAAGGTTTTTTACCCGATCCGTTTCTAGTTGTTGGTGTTGATCCAGGAGGAGTTCCGTGCCGGTGTTAATGGCAACAAGTGGGGTTCGAAATTCATGGGAGAGGGTGTGAATGATGCGACGTCTATAAACGTCCATCTTTTCTTCGTTCAGAGTTTTTCGTTTTTTTGCGGTAGAGAGTTTCCCTCGGATAACTGAAAGAAGCTCTTCGGGATTAAATGGTTTAATTAAATAATCATCACAGCCGCGCTCTTTGCCACGACGAATATCGTTTGGATCAGAAAGTGCCGTGAGATAGAGAAATGGAATTTCACACCATTCAGGACTCTGCCGAACGATATCATAGAGTTCGTGGCCATCAATTCCAGGCATCATCACATCAGAGATGATCAGGTCTGGAGTGGTTTGGTGAAGAAGTTGAAGTCCAAGGTCAGAAGTGTTTGCAGGGAGTACAAAATAGCCGGAGTTTCTTAAAAATTCTGCGATCACCGCGAGGAAACTTGCGTTGTCATCAACGACAAGTACTTTTGCCTGCTCGGCGTTGTCGAGGGGACGTTTACTAACGGTGTGTTCGCGTGATAACTGCAAAAGAACTACCCAAGGTTACAACTGAGATAAAGAGCACTTTACAACGAAAAAACCTTAGTAATGAATATCGTCGCAATAAACACACGACTTAAGTCGTTAAATACTCAACAAAATTTACGGTGCCAGATACTTATTTTAAAAACATCGAGTAAAATTAATATGTTGGCATAGATAGGACAAATATTTATAAAACTGATACACCGATTCTACAATGATGCAGTAGCTTAAAATCAGTGTTTAACTGGATAAAAAAATGAGATTTGCAGGGTTATTTCCGGGACAAGGTTCGCAGGTAGTGGGGATGGGGGAGAGCTTGTCCCGCACTTCTGAGGGAAGAGAGATCTTTGATCGAGCAGATAACGCTTTGGGATTTTCTCTTTCTGATCTCTGCTTTCAAGGACCACTTGAAAAGCTTACCCTTACGGAGTTTGCACAACCAGCAATTCTTACCACCAGCTTTATTGCATACTCAATCTTTTCAAAACCTCTTGCCGCGGCCGCGGGACACAGTTTGGGAGAGTACACCGCCCTTGTTGCAGCAGGAGCACTCTCGTTTGAAGATGCGGTAGTGCTTGTGCATAAAAGAGGACGCTACATGCAGGAAGCAGTTCCTGCCGGTGAGGGGAAGATGGTTGCCGTCCTTGGGCCGAGTGAGGCAGAGATCTCGGCTGTAATTTCTACGGTAGCAGAAGGAGTAAAAGAGATCGCAAACCTTAACTCTCCAGGTCAGACCGTTGTTGCTGGGGATCTGATCGGGGTAAATGCTTTTACAGAAGCGATTAAAAAAGCAGGTGGAAAAGTTATCCCCTTAAATGTCAGTGCGCCGTTTCATTGTTCCTTAATGAAACCAGCAGCAGAATCGCTGAGTAAAGATTTAGATGCTATTTCGTTTGGGGATCTCAAGTTTCCGGTCTTTGCAAACGTAACCGGACAAAAGGTGCTAAAAGGGATCGAAGCGCGAGAGCTTTTAAAACGCCAGGTTTGTGGGGCGGTTCGTTGGGTGGATTGTGTAACAAATCTTATTAAAGAGATTCAAGTTCAAAAGGCGATCGAATTTGGTCCAGGAAGTGTCCTTTCTAAACTTCTTAAGAGAATTAACCCAGAGATCTCCAGTATCGAGGTGTTTGATTGTGAGAGTCTCGAAAAAGCAGCTCTTCTTTAATTGGCTTATCGCCCTTAGCTCCTGTTTCATCTTTTTAGCATTTGCTGAGATATCCTTTCGGCTGCGGCACCTATTTGTGCGAGGAATTCCACTTTTTGCCACTTTAGAGGCCTATCAAGAACAGGAATTTGGTTGGCAAGGGAGGAAACTCTTTGGACAACAAGAAACAAACCGACCGAAGATACTTGTTATCGGAGATTCTTTTACAGAAGGATTAGGACTTCCTGAGGAGGAACTTTATGCTACCAAGCTTGGGAAAGCTCTTGGTGCTGAGATGTTTATCTATGCAGGTAGAGGCTATGGTACTATGCAAGAGCTACTGGTCCTTAGGCGCTTTCTTAACGAAGTACAACCAGATCTTATTATTTTGCAGCTTTGTTCAAACGACTTTCTCAATAACAGTTTTGAATTAGAACGACGAAGTTACTATCAAAACGCGTTAATGATGAGGCCGTATTTAGAAGAGGGAAAGATCATCTATCGTTATCCAAGCCAATTTGGCGTGTTGCGAATAACTCTCGCGAAACACTCTCGATTATTTCATTTTATCTTTACGAAGCTTGACTTAGTGTTTTTATCCCTTGCAAGAAGGGGAGTTTTACAAAGTGTTGAAGATACAATTGCAGAGAGAAACGGGGAGCTTCCTTTGTTTCACGATGCTGTTTTGGTAACAGATGATTTACTAAGCAAGTTTATTGCTGAAGCCGGAGCGGTCCCAGTGATTGCCTTTCTTGCAGATGATGTTCAGCCTTACTTGCACGAGTTTGTTACGATCTTTAAGAAACTTGAAAGCGAACTCATTACCGATCTTCCCTTTGAGCTTAGCAAACAGGTAACAGCAGGAGAGCACATCCGCCTTGAAGACAAAGTGCACTGGAATAGTCGAGGGCACGAACTTGTGAGTGAGATTCTCGCGAAAAAAATCAAGTTGAATAAAGCTTTTAAAGCTGTTCTGTACGGAGACACCTCTGTCGTTGCGAGCGCAGCGAAGCAATCTCATAGCTACTGAGTGATTCGAGA
>CAZDIO010000118.1:0-12490 GCA_964505555.1 uncultured Bdellovibrionales bacterium | reverse complement strand
ACCGAGGTCAACACTCAATCAAGCCGTTTTGAAGTTTTGTTGAAACTCAATACGATTGGAGCAAAAACATTTGCACGGATAACGGAGCAAAATGTGCAGCGCCGTCTTGCCATCGTTCTTGATAAAATCGTGCAATCTTCGCCAGTGATAAATGAACGTATTGGAGGTGGCTCTGCGGTTATTTCTGGAACGTTTACCCAAGAAGAGGCTCGACTCTTGGCGATTGTGCTTCGAGCTGGTGCGCTTCCTGCGCCACTTCGATTTGTTGAGGAGCGAAGTGTGGGGGCGACATTAGGCGCTGATGCGATCCGGAAGGGAATTATCGCGACACTTGCTGGATGCTTAATCGTGTTCACATTTACCATTCTTTATTATCGAAAGTCTGGAGTAATTGCCGTTATCTCGCTCATTCTCAATTTGGTTTTTCTTTTAGCATTACTTGCTGTGCTCGGAGCAACATTAACGTTACCAGGGCTTGCAGGATTAGCGCTCACTATTGGGATGGCGGTAGATGCTAATATTATTATCTATGAGAGAATACGCGAGGAGCTTCGTGTGGGAGCGACAGCAAATGCGGCGATAGATGCCGGGTTTTTTAAGGCACATTGGACAATACTTGACGCCAATATCACGACACTGATCTCTGGTATCGTTCTCTATGCATTTGGAACTGGGCCCGTAAAAGGTTTTGCAGTTACGCTCTCTCTGGGTATTTTGACGACACTTTTTTGTGCCCTTTTTGTAACTAAAGTTGGTTTTGAACTCTTTAAGCTCCGCGATCGAAAAGGAGCACTGAGTATTTAATGGAATTTTTCCCTCAAAAGACAAACATCGAATTCATGAAATATCGTTGGATATTTCTTGTGTTCTCTTTTTGTCTGATCGCTGGAAGTATTGGTGTATGGTTTAGCACTGGCACAAAAAAATTTAGTGTCGATTTCCTTGGTGGAATAGAGCTTCTTGTAAAATACACTGAGAAGGCGCCGATCGATAAAGTACGTGGAGCACTCTCTGATGCAGGTTTTGCAAACGCAATAGTTCAAGAGTTTCAAGGCGAGCAGGATGAGTATTCAGTTCGGTTAAAAGCTGAGGTTGAGACTGATACAGCTCGTGAGGTGCTTGCCTCTCTTGAGAAGGTTGGAAAGTTTACGGTCCTTAAGAAAGACGTTATCGGTCCAATCATCGGTAAAGAGGTACGGGAGGCTGGTATCTTTGCTCTCTGTCTGTCGCTTCTTGCTATTCTCATCTATGTTTCTTTGCGCTTTGAATTCCGGTTTGCTCTCGGTGCGGTCTTAGCAGTTTTTCATGATGCGATAATTGCTACTGGTGCGTATATTCTCTCCGGGCGCGAAGTGGATTCAGCAATGCTTGCAGGGATACTGACCATCATTGGTTATTCCATCAACGATACTATTGTTGTGTTTGATCGAATTCGTGAGAATTTGCATAGAGATGAAAAGAAAGGAGCGCGTAAAGGACAAAGTGGCCAAGAGCGGCTGGGAGAAATCATGAATAAAAGTGTCAATGAGACACTGAGCCGCACCATTTTAACGAACTTTACTGCGTGGTGTGTTTCTGGAACGTTACTTTTCTTCGGTGGCGGAGCGCTTGAAAATCTCGCTTTTGTGCTTTTTGTAGGAATTCTTGTTGGTTCGTATTCAACAATCTACATCGCAAGCCCTCTGGTTCTTCTCTTTGAGAAAAGAGTGAAGAAGTAGGCTCCTGGAGCGATTCCACTTTAAGTGTAGTAAGAATCGTTTCTCTGTCGTTGCGAACGGAGCGAAGCAAAAACGAAGCTGCTAAAGCGATTCGAGATTGCTTCGCTCCGCTCGCAACGACAGAGAGATCCTGCTACATCAAAAATCCACGGTCACAGTTTTTTTGGAACATTCGCTCGAATATCTTTTAGGTAGTGAGCGTCAACGGACTTCAGCGCTTGTTCCAGTCCGGGAGAGAGGGTGTCGGGAGCGATAACTTGTGGCATTACGTAAAAATCTCCTGGTGGGGTTCCGTTGAGTGATAAACCCCGTCCTTTTAGGCGAAAACGCTTATTTTGATAACTTTCTCCTGTTTGAGGAGGGAGTTTAATTCTTGTCAGCCCCCCAAGGGTTGGCACCTCAAGCTCAGCACCGTAGACGGCTTCACTTATTGTAATAGGAAGTTTCAGAATAATATCACTCCCATCTCGATCAATAAGAGGGTGTTCGCTGACTCGAATACGAACAGGAATTGAACCGGTAGTATCCGGATGAGGAATGCGGAGGAGCTCTCCATCGATGACTCCTGCTGGAATCTTTACACGAATTACTTGTGGTTGATCTTTCCCCTCAAATGCAAGCTCTCGGTATGAGTCTTGTAGTGACTCAAGTGTATTTATGGTGAAAAGATACTCTCGAAATCCTCGAACATCTCGCGACTCGTGTTTCTCGGTAATGGGAGAGCTTGGAGGAGGTTTCCTTAATTTTTGTTTTACTGAACGATTCGTAAGGGTATCGAGTTTGATTTTAAACCATTGTTTCCAAGCATCAAGTTGTGCTGTTACCTCTGCTTGTGTTTTTGATGTTGAAAAGCGATGGCTTGCTAACCCTTCTGTACTTTCTGGTGCCATCTGTCTCCGACGAAAGAGGTGATCGGTATTACCAGAACTAACGTGTTGATAAGTCTCCTGAGCTTGTCGCCATTTTTCATCTAGAGGAGACTTTTTGAATTGTTGATCGTAGGTGTCTCGTGATTCTTTTGAAGAGAGGATCTTGTAAGCTTCAGTAATTTCTTGAAATCGAAGTTGTGACGCATCGTCTTGTTGGGCATCAGGGTGATATTTTTGCGCAAGTCTCCGATAGGCAGATTTTATCTCCTTGGTGCTCGCTTCTACTGAAATTTCGAGAATGTGATAATAGTTTTTTTGCATTCGAAGAACTTTAACACTGCCATCATTATAAGATGCAAGGAATTAACATAATTTCCCAACCATTTAGTGGATAGAAATTGTCTATAATTTCTGACACTTGATAGGAGAATATAGTTTCGCTACAGTGCAGGGGTTCGGGGCGTGGCGCAGCCTGGTAGCGCACTCGTCTGGGGGGCGAGCGGCCGGAGGTTCAAATCCTCTCGCCCCGACCATTACGTTTGTTTGACCTAACCGTTAGGAACTCTGAGAGTAATTCCTTGATGGTAAGTATCGATGTAAAGTCCCTCCATTTTGCATCACAACTTGTTGAGGAACTAGCGATTGCTGATGTTCAATATCGGACCTCGCTTATTGAAGCGTTTTCTTACGTCTCTCGAAAAGACTTCATCGATGAAGCGTTTTCCTCTCGACAATTTGATGATATCTCCCTTCCTATCGGCTATGGGCAAACAATCTCCAAGCCTTCTACTGTTTTACGAATGCTCGCACACCTCAAATTAAAACCGGGAGAGAAGATTTTAGAGATCGGTGCCGGGTCTGGATATCTTACTGCAATCCTCGCTAAGCTCGGTTTAAAGGTATATGCGATCGAGAAAATAGGACCGCTTGCTCAACTTGCTCGACGACGTCTTGATCGTTATGGCTTTCATCATATCTTACTTCGTTGTGCAGATGGAGCAAGAGGCTGGCGTGAACATGCGCCTTTTGATGCAATGATCGTTTCTGCGGCATTTGAGAGTGTTCCAACTGAACTGTTGATGGAGTTAAGACCTGGAGGGCGGTTAGTGATCCCACTTCGCCAGGATCTCGAACAACGACTGACCCTTTTTCAAGCTTCAGCGGTAGATACGGTGACGAAAGAAGATCTCGGCCCATGTTCATTTGTGCTTAACGCGTAAGCAGAGAAATGGCCTATTTCCCTGATATTTCTTGTAAGCAGAAGGGCCTGATCACAGAACGGCTGCTTTTAAGAGGGTTTGACAATACCATCAAAGAATTTATCAAACATATCCGATACATACTTCTTAAAAGGGCATCTTATTATAGGTAGCTATAAGTTTGTTGAACTTGTTTTTTCTTGCAGCCGCAGAGGAAGCTCTTTGATATATATGATTATTGATATGTAAGTTGACTTTTCAAGCATGACACAACGTTTCAGATGGTAAAAGTTTTCTTTGTTCGACTGTTTCACCTAGTAATGATTCTCTCCTGTTCTGCTTGCGGGATGATCGGGTATGGAGGTCATGGCTTGAGCACTAAGGAACCTATCTACTATACCGTAAAACCTGGAGACTCGCTTTACGAAATTTCTAGAAAATACGGCTCCACTCCTGAAAAAGTTGCGATGCTAAATGGAATTCGAAATGTAAAAAATTTAAAAGTCGGAGAGCGATTACTTATCGGTTACCGTGGAGGTTCCCGAAGTGGGGGTAATTCCCAGGTTGCCTCCACTGGCAGTGGCTACGTAGGCCGTGAGATTCAGCATGGTCGAGTAGTTTACCTCGATGGGAAACTTGCTTGGCCTGTGCCTGGAGGAAGAATTGTTTCGCGATTTGGTCGGCGAAATGGAGGGTTTCACGATGGACTCGATATCGCTGCTCCATCAGGAACCCCTGTTCTTGCAGCGCACGATGGCTTTGTTGTCTATAGTGGGAATGGCTTAAGTGGATATGGGAACTTGGTCATTCTTCGTGGAAAGAGTGGAATGACGACTGTCTATGCCCACAATCGGCGCAGACTTGTTGAGGTTGGAGATAATGTTGAGCGGGGCAATAAAATAGCTGAGGTGGGCTCTACGGGACGTTCTTCTGGGCCACATCTTCATTTTGAGGTGCGTATGAAGGATTTTAGTAAACGCTATGCGGCGGTAGATCCACTCTCATTTTTTCAAAAATCTACTGAGCATTTTGTTGATTATCGTATCAATGAGCGACTTACTCCAATTATTGCTAGAAGGGTAAGCCGCTAAGTCCTTAATTTAAAACAATGTTTATTTGATTTTTAACTCTAACTCGGCTAGAAACCCTCCGTAAGAACACGTTCCTACGTTTTGTGTTGATACTACGGTGCGGACATGGGAAATAAAACTTTTGCACTGCTTTCGGGTTGTTATGAATCTATATTTGAGTGGAAGAGGAACGTTGTTTTTAGATTTAATAGAAACAGTTCCTCGCCCTTGTAGCTCAGTGGATAGAGCACAGGTTTCCTAAACCTGGGGTCGTAGGTTCGAATCCTACCAAGGGTACCAGGATTTGAATGGTTGGTCCCGAATTTTGTTTGGGGACGGTTTCGAACAAGAAGAGGAATGGAGAGATATGAACAAATCAGAACTCATCGAACAGCTTGGTGAACGTTGTCAACTTCAAGCAGGTCAAGCTGAAGAGATTGTAAACCTTATCCTCAATCAAATGCGTGACGCACTTGTTCAGGGTAATCGGATTGAGATTCGTGGATTCGGTAGTTTTATGGTTAAAGACTACGGAAGTTATTGGGGAAGAAATCCAAAGACCGGCGAAAAAATTTGGGTAGAGCCGAAAAGACTTCCGACGTTTAAAGTTGGAAAAGAACTTAAGGAGAGACTCAATGGTGGGGAGAGCGAACTAGGCCCAACAGGCGGTGGTGTCTCCCGGGTGGTGAGTTCCTAAAACGAAATAAAATTTACTAATCATCACCAAAGCAATGTTTCAGTATGTCAATCGAGTACGTTGAAGAGATTTCGCAACTCGTTCAAGCAGGGCGTAAAATTTTTGCCTGTCCAAGTCAGCATTCCAATAAGTGGTTCATCAGTGAAAACATAGAGGATCTTAAACTAAGAGCGCAAAAGACCGCCGATGCGAGGAGATATGACGTTGCGATTTATCGTCTTATTAACCCTATGGAAGCGGTTGCTACGGACTCCTATCTTATAGTAACAAAGCTTGGAGATGGTGGGAGTCATGGGGACTTAAATATCTCTTGGTCACTTGTGGATACGAGAGAAGCAGCGGTAATGCTTCGTGACGTCAGTGAGGGACCAACCCCATTCTTTGGTGCCGTGGTCGAATGTTCTTTTAAGCCCCACCCAGAAGAACGAAAAATTTAAAGATAAAAAGCGCTCGGGAAAAGAGGAAAGTGAAAGATCTACCAAAGAGAGTTACTGTTTCTGAAGTAATCACTTCGCGCTACCTCCCCGGGACACGACCGGTGAGTTGGGATCTTCGAGTTCCTGGATTTGAAGTTATTCGAACAACAAGTGGAGAAGAGATCGTGCTTGCCAGTAATGGTGGGCAATCAACTCCTGCACCAGGGTGGCAGTTGCTGTTAACGAAAGAAGCACAATCTGAAACAAATAATAGAGTTTTAGAATGGACTCTCTACGGCGTAACACCCATAGGTCCATCAAGCTTACTCCGCGCGTCTTGATTTCCAGAGTTAAGGCTTAACGCTCGTGCAAAAGCTTGTCGAGCTTTACTAAGATATCCAGCCTGTTCATAGGAAACCCCACAAAGATACCAAAGATCGCTGCTATGAGAGCAACGACGAATCAGGGCTTCGTACCGTTCAATCTGCTCTAGAGACTCAACGGTAGTGAGAGCCTCTACTACCTGCTTCTCAATCGTTGGGCATTGAAGCGCAATGCGTTCAAGTGCGGACGTTTTTGAAGCCGGAGTGTCTGTAGGAGGTTCTACAATGTGAAGCTTTGTTGAATCATTGAGAGAGGGATCGTGGATTTCAAATGAGGTTGGGATAAAGCCCATATTAAGGCGCTTGCCAGGAACTGCTCCAAGTACGGTTGAGCTGATCCATGGCGGAACGCCGTTTGGGTATGTTCCTCTCTTGACCAGCTCTGATTGTTCCGCAGGAGTGGGGAGTTTTAGATGACAACCAAAACAGAAAAGTGCTGAAAGAAGAAAATAACGTAAACGGTTATATTCTGAAAAGCTACCTTTGAGCAGTTTCTTCTCGGATCTGATATCCATAATATCCATAATGGTCATACACCCGTGAAGCATCGATAATATCATTAACCACGACGCCCATAATTCTTGAGCGATCTAAAATATCGCTTGCTTCTTCAACCAATTGTTTAGGTGTCCGCCAAGCGCGGACGACAAGCAGTACTGAGTCAACTATAGAGCTAATAGTGATTGGTTCTGGACACAGTAAGGTTGGTGGGCAATCGACGATGATGTATCGGTAACGTTTTCGTAATTCATCCAAATATAACTTATATTCAGGAAGTTCTACGGCTTGAGTAGGATCAAGAAGAGGGGTTCCAGCGGTGATGACATCTAAGCGTGGGGAAGCGCTGCGAATTACTGAAAATAAAGGCTGATCGCCAACCAGCGCGTCACTTAATCCAGGTCCTTCATTCAGTCCAAAAAATCTATGCACTGATGGTTTTCGAAGGTCACTGTCAATAAGTAGAGTTTTACCGACAGGATCGATACTTAAGGCGCGAGCGAGATTAACAGACACAACGCTCTTGCCTTCCTCAGGCACTGCACTTGTTACCGCAATGACATGGTAACGCTTCGGCCCGAGGTTGTTTCGCTCAATTTTTGCACGTAAAATCCGAAAACGTTCTGCAGCGGGGAAATTAGTCATGCTTCCTTCTTGAAGGAGAATCTGCCCGTGATAGAGCTGATTGTTCTTTTTATTCTGAAGACGCTGAAAGGCTTCATTTTCATGACTCTCCTCGAGTGCGAGATTGTGGCTCTGGCCATCAATCTCACGAGAGGGGCTACTTAAGTTTTCTGCGAAATTTTCCTTTTTCAATTCAATTACTACCATTGCTCATATCCAGTTACATTATCTGAGTAGTTACACTATCCAGTATATTAACAAGCCACCCCCAAAGAGAGAGACAAAAGAAGTTAACATCGTTACTACAGCCGCACGACGATGAAGCGCGATATGTTCCTCCGTAGGCATTGGAGGGATGATGCCAAGAACTGGTAATCCGATATGATTTTCGATCTCGTGCATGTCCTTAAATGCGGGGCTGAGATTATAAAGAAAGAGCGGGATTCCTATAAATAACACCACAGAAGCTAATGCCGCACCGAGAATGATTAAGGGCCGGTTTGGACCTGTCGGAATAGCAGGAAGCTCTGCTGGTTCGACGATACGAAATTGAGTTCCTTTTTGACTCCGAATCAGACTTGCCTGAATGGAAGCTTCCTGTTTTGCAGCAAGAAGTCGTTCGTAGTTATCTTTAACGTTTGCATAGTCTCGTTTAATTTTTAACAACTCTTGCTCACGCACCGGCATATATTGGATGTTTCCTTGCAACTCATCGATTGCGGGTTTGAGGCGGCTGTTCTCCTCGGTAAGAGATTTGATGGTGATATCGATCTCTCCAAGTTCTCTGCGGAGGTTTCTGATTGCGTCAATGTTCCCCGAAGGTATGTAACTTCGAGTTGATCCTTTCTTTCCTTTTGAGCCTAATTGGCTTTTTAGCGCCTCAATACGTTTTCGGGTATTGATGACGTCAGGATGTTTTTCTGAGTAGCGGCTTTGTAATACTACTAATGCCGATTGAAGTTTGGCTAACGATTCAACTGGATCGGCTGATTCCCTTGAAGTGGGATCGGTAACTACTACCGAACGTTGTCTAGACATTTCGTCAAGCTCATGTTGAAGATTTGTTCGTCTAACAGTATTTGCCGAAATAAGCTGAAGATTGGTGGCGACTTGGGCTTGAAGGTTTTCTAGTCGCGCAATTGAGGCTTCAAGGTGTTCTGGCAGTCTTCCTGAGTTGTCAGTAATAAACTTTTGGACTTTATCTTCGGTTTCTTCTAACTTTTTACGAGCTTCCGTAAGTTGCCCTTCAATAAACTCCTCGGTTCCTTGGACCTCGCTTCTTCGGTCAACGAGACTCTCTTCAATAAAGAGATTTGAAAGCGCCTTCGTTATTTCATAGGCAACCTTTGGATCTCGATGATTATAGGAAAGCTTAAAAGTTTGTAAAAGATTTACACCTGAAGATGGAGAGGTTACCGGGCTGATATCGATATCTTTACGAAATTTGGTAACCGCTTTTTCTAACCCGCTTGGTCCTCGTAGTTGTGGGTAGATACGAAATCGTTCAAGAACTGAACGGAGTCTTGGACGTGAGAGGATTTCCTGAACAAGCGCTTCTAGACGCTCTTGCATCTCTTGCTTATCCGGAGTGTCTACCACCTTTGATGAAATTCGCTGGGGTTGAATAAAGATGAGCGCATCGGAGGTGTAGTAGTTAGGAAGACGAAGCACTAAAATGATTGTTAAGCCGATAACGACCGCCACCGGACCGATGGCGATTCGAAGGTAGCGATTAATTGCTCGGCGGGCAACGTTAAATAGCTCATGCGGTGACTTTTCGTTCGTCATGCGCGGTTTCATATCATGGTGAGATTGTTTGCTTCAGGTTAAATGCTACATAATACATAAAACGACTATGCAATATATACTTTATTAAAGAACTATGCAAATATAACTTTTCAGGTGAATGGCTTATAACTTTCTCTGTAATGTCAGGGATATGATTTAGTTCGCTGTGCCCCTTCTTTATTGCGTTAAACTGAGGACACGTAACGCACAAAGGAGAAGATTGGGTTGCAAAAAAAGATTGTTTAATATTGTCGACCCCTTATGTGTTCTGTTTGAGGAACATTCGTATGTGTTGGAAACAAGCAATAGTAATACTAATCACATTATGCCTCTTTGCCTCTCCGGGGTGCGGTTCTAAAAATAAAGAGAGACGTTATCAAGAGTTAGTAAAAAAGGCAGAGGTTTTTGTTGCTAAAAAAAAATATGAAGAAGCACGACTTTCTTATCTCTCCGCAATTGATCTAAACCCAACCTCTGCTGATTCGTATTTTCGTCTTGCTGATGTTTATGTGCAGCTAAAGCAGTTTGGAAAAGCTGTTGAGTATTACAAGGGCGCCATTAATGTAGATCCCCATCATCGTGAGGCAAGGTTGCGATTAGCCGCACTCTTTGCGGCTGGAAGTGAGTTTGAACAGGCAGAGTCCCATATTCGAAAACTCCTTGAGGCAAATCCAAAGGATGTTGAGGCGCTCATTGTCAGCGCAACATTACAGTCGGCACGACAAGCATACCCTGAAGCAAAAAAAATCTTACTCCAACTTCTTATAGAGAATCCTAAAAACCATGTAATCTTTGCAAGTCTTGCTGACATCTCTTTTGCGGAAAAACAATACGAAGAGGGAGAAAAATATCTACAACAAGCACTTGCTCTGGATCCACAGAATGGACCAGTTCGACTTGCGCTTGCTGACCTGTACACCCTGCAAGGACGTTTGGATGAGGCTGAAGAGATCCTCCAGACCGTTCTTAAGAGCCATCCAGACAATACAGGATTGCGGTATTACTTTGGAGATTTTTTACTCAGCCGAGGTCTCGCCGATAAAGCATTACACGAATATGAAGAGATTCTCTCTCGCGAACCCTTAGAACACTTTGCACGTGATCGCCTCTATGATTTCTATTTGGCAAGAACAAATAATAAAAGTGCCCTTGACTTAACAACGGCGCTAAAGAAATCTGCGGGTGAGAGTGAACCCGCCGTCCTTTATTTCCAAGGAAGAGATGCCGAGCTTGAAGGAGATCCAGAAAAGGCTTTGTCATTTTATCTAAAAGCGATTGAAGGAATGAATACGTTCTCTCCGGTCTTTCGGCGAGCTGGTATTGTGGAGCTCTCACTGGGCAAAAACAATGAAGGACTTGAGCACCTCAACCAAGCTGTTGCTATCGATTCACTCGATATCGGTGCTCGGTTAGCGCTCGCGAGGTATCTTTTAGGACGCAAAGAGTATGGACAGGCAACAGAGCATGTTAAAAAAGTCCTTGAGCGGTATCCTCGACAACTTGGAGCGAGTGTGCTTTTTGCAGACCTTCTTCTTGTGCAGGGAAGAACAAAAGAAGCACGTGTTATTTATGAAGAACTTTTAAAAAACTTCTCAAACAGTCCTGTTGCTTATGTAAAACTGGCCGCTCTTGAAGAAAAAGAAAACAATATCCCTCAGGCTCTTGTTTATTATCAAAAAAGTCTCACCTTTGATCGTGATGTGTTGCTTCCGGCACGGCGTTTTGCTGAGTTAACGATGATTATGAGTGGAAGGGAGAAAGCTCTTGAAGAGTTAAGAAACCTTCGTGATCACAGTAAGGATTCAAAGGCGGAATATAATTTTTTACTTGCACAACTCATTCTTGCAAAAAACGACCCTTCTGTGGCGGATATTTCTGCCGCACGAGAGTTATATGAAAAGGCGATTTTAGAACGGCCACAGTTATTAGGAGCCTATTTAGGACTTGCTGCGATGGATGCCCGTGAGCGTAATTTTAAACAAGCAGCAGAACGTTATAAAAAAGTGTTGACGGTTAGACCAAGTGATGTTTCATCTCGTATGCTTTTAGCGTTGACCTATGAACAACAAAATGAGTTTAAAAGTGCAGAGCTTGAGTACCGAGAGATTCTTAAATTTCAACCACGATTTGGTCCAGCTGCAAATAACTTAGCATGGCTGCTCTGTGAGGAACTTCATGGGAACTTGGATGAAGCACTTGAACTTGCCATGGTCGCAAAGGAGGAGCTCCCAAATGAGGGAAGTGTTGCGGATACACTTGGTTGGATTTATCACCGCAGAGGTGCGCCAAGAGCAGCGCTTCCTTTGGTGGAAGAGGCGGTTGAGTTACAGAAGAGAGAGGCTGATGCGAAACTCAATCCTGAAGTGCTTTTTCATCTTGGAGCAATTAAGGCAGCATTAGGAGATAAAGATGGAGCAAGAGAAGCGCTGGAGCAGGCGGTAAGCATTGGTGGTGAACAGATGCCACGGTTTATGGAAACAAGAAAATTACTTGATGAAGTGCGTTCATAACGGAGCAGGGGATATGAGAAATATATATTTATTAGGGGTCGTTGTCTTATTAGCCGTGAGTTGTCGTTCGGGAGTAAAGGGACGTGAACTTTCGGAGCTTTCGGCAAGTGAGAAAACGACAGATGCATATGTCGTTGGAAGTGGGGACACACTGAACGTGCTCGTCTGGGGAGAGCCAAAACTTTCAGGTGAAGTGGTGGTTCGGGAAGACGGGAAACTCACCCTCTCACTGATTGAAGATGTGGGAGCGGAGGGAAAGACGCTTAGTGAATTAGCAAGAGAGATCGAACAAAAATTGATGACCTACGTTGCCCAGCCTTCTGTTTCTGTCTCGCTGGCACATGCGGCACCGATTAAGTATTTTCTATCAGGTGCCTTTGTTAAACCGGGGGAATATCGAAGTGAGGGACAGATTGATTTTCTTCGAGCCGTGGCCACAGGAGGAGGGTTTGCACCTTTTGCAAATGAAAGTTCAATTGTCCTTATTCGAAAAACAAAGCAGGGTGAGTTTCGATACGAGTTTGATTATAATCGAGTCATTCAGGGCAAGGAACCAAATCCAATCTTGAGAAATGGCGATTTGATCGCGGTTCGTTAGAAACGGCTCTGTTGTAATGTGAAATTTTTTTTAGGTTCTTTATTGAACACAGAGTTTCACAGGGTTACACAGAGTAAAGAAAAAAGGCTTTTGGATTTAACCCTGTGAAGCTCTGTGTTC
>CAZDIO010000117.1:0-88896 GCA_964505555.1 uncultured Bdellovibrionales bacterium | reverse complement strand
CCATCACTAGCATGAGCAGCATGCGACGATTTAGAAAAATTTCTCGAAGCGGTAACATTTAGTAAGAAGAGCATCTCACAAAATGAGAAATTTCGTCTATATAATGATTTAGGAATCGCCCACTAACGTGGAGTTTTTTTCTCTTTTTCATGACGCCCCTGTCATTGCGAGCGAAGCGAAGCAAACACGAATTAACGATATAGTTGGAGATTTCTTAGCGTCGCTCGCAACGACAGGAAGGGCGAGAGCAAGAGAAGAGGAGTGGTAATGACGGTAGGGGAAGAGCTCACTTAGCTATCGGTGTTAGTCCTCTTCTTTCTTGGAGCACCAATAGAATGTCTCTTATTGTTTCATCTTGCAGGAGAGATTCAATTGTTTTTGGAATTCTATGTCGCCAAGAGGGATATCCATCAACTACCCCAGGAAGATTTACCTGTTTGTATTGTTTGACAAGGTCTTCAAGGGGAAGAGCTAAGATCTGTGAGGGGGTTTGTAAAAGGTGTCTTATTATCGCCTTAAAGAGGAGATCATTAAGTTCAGAAGATTGGTTTGACGAATCAATCGCTGGAGGAAGAAGCCCTTGGTCTTGAAGTAACAGGAGGATATTTCGTTTTTCATTCTCCCTCTTTGTAAGTTCCTGCTCGTAATCTTTTGGTGTGGGATAGAGATTTAAAGAATTTCGTAATCTTATATCTTCCCCGTTCCAATATCCCCAGAGCGTTGCCATATCATGCGTTGTTGAGGTAACAAGCGCGTCTTTTGGATAAAAGGAAGCGGGGGTAAATCTCCCCGCTCCATCTTTCATAAAAAGATGCACTTTATAAGAAAAAATCCCATACTCTTCCATGCCCGTTCTAACAATATTCGGCACGGTTCCTAAATCCTCACCGACGATGAAGCACTTGTTTCTCATGCTCTCAAGAGCGACAATTCCTAAGAGATCTCTCAAAGGATACGTAACATACGACCCCTTTCGGGCATGCATCCCTTTGGGGATACAAAACAAACGAAAAAGAGACATCACATGATCAAGCCGGAGTGCTCCCGCATAACGCATACTGGAGCGGAGTGCTTCAATAAATGATTGATACGCTTCTGTACGAAAGAGCCGGGGTTTTACTGGAGGAAAGCCCCAGTTTTGTCCCGCGGGATTATACTCGTCGGGAGGGCATCCAACCTCTAAATCTTTTGCATAGAGCTCGCCCTTTTTCCAAACATCAACACCAAACCGGTCGGCACTTAGTGCAAGATCCAAATAAAGCCCAAGAGGAAGCTGTGAGTTTTTAGAAAAATTCTCTACTTGAAGATGCAAAAGCCACTGGAGGTATTTAAAGAAGGTAATCTCCTCAAAATGAGTTTTTTCAAACTCCTTTACCTGAGGGGTATCTGGAGAGTGGTATTCTTTGGGCCAAGTATCAAATAAGGAAGAATTATATTTTGTAGAGAGTGCTTCAAAGAGAGCATAACTTTTTAGTGTATCTTCCTCTTCAAAAACAAACTTCTCAAATTCCTCACCCCGAGGAGTTTTTTTAAGGATGTGGTTGTTAAAAAAATGTTTATATAAAACCCTTACCACAGAGAGTTTTAGAGAAACTACCGCTCCATAATTGATAAGCTCACTTTCTCGACATTTCTTTAATGACTCTTTAAACTCTGCACTTTCTACAAGTGCTTGGGCATCTTTAGCCTCTTTAAACTCAGAAACTGCCTCCACATCCAGATACGAAAGTGAAAGCCCACTTCTACTTGTGGGTGAGTAGGGGCTTGAAAGGGAGGAAGAGGAAAGAGGAAGAGGATGAAGAGGGTTTAATCCGATAAATGCACCCCCTCCTTGGCAAACGAGGTTTTCAAGAGTTGAGAGATCGCTAAAATCACCGACCCCCCAGTTTCTCTCACTCTGTAAACTATAGAGTTGAGAAGAGATCCCCCAGATCTTTTGCTTCTGATTCAAAAACTCCGGAAGAAAACACTTCTTTGGGGAAACGATTACTTTGGTTCGTGCTTGAAGGGTCTCAAGGTGTACAGTGTACTTTGCTGTGTACTCGTAATAACCAGGAGCGAGATCGCCGGGGAGGGTAAGGATATACCGAGTGAATCTTCCAAAGGGAAATTCCGCTGTGCGAATCTTTTTTAAAGAAAGGTTAGAGATCTCTTCTTCTTTCGTCGTGTGTTCAGTGCGCATCTGCACTCGAACTGTTGAGAGAGGGATATGTTCTGGAAGGGTAAGGATCAATTTATAAGATACATCACCTTCCTTACAGACTTTTACTTGAGGAAGAACTTGTTTCCAGAGGAGGTGTCTTTCGTGTTCGACAACTTCTTTTCCGGGCATCGATAAGGGACACCCAAGAGCAAGAAGGATTTTTCGCACCGATTCTTCATCACTTCGGTGGGGGTGCCCCCAGATATCAAAATAGGTAAGCCCGATGCCGTAGAGGCGACCCAGCAATTTTATCTCTCTCTCCAAGCCTACTCTTCCTTAAGCTTTAGCATCAACATTCCCAATGGAGGAAGGCTTAACTGAAGTGAGCAGGGAAAGTGTTGATAGGGCTCCGGTGTTGCATACATCCCCCCAAAATTCCCTACACCACTTCCTCCATAGTACTCCGAGTCGCTATTTACTATCTCTAGCCAAAGTCCAAGCTGAGGAACGCCAAGTCGATAATGTCTTCGCACAAGAGGGGTAAAGTTACAGACAACAAGCACTTTTTCACTCCCATCTTTTGAACTTCTAAGAAAGGAAAGCACGCTCTGCTCTCGATCGTTACAATCGATCCACGAAAATCCCGCCGGATCAAAATCAACTTCATAGAGCGCCCGTTCTGAGCGAAGTGTTCGATTGAGGTCTGCTACGTAGTTCATTAAACCCTGATGAAGTGGGAACTGGGTAAGATGCCAATCGAGGCTCTTATCGTGATTCCATTCATCCCACTGGCCAAATTCTCCCCCCATAAAAAGGAGTTTTTTCCCGGGATGCCCATACATAAAGCCAAGAAGAAGACGAAGATTTGCAAATTTCTGCCAATCATCTCCAGGCATTTTTCTTATCAGGGAGTTTTTACCGTGAACTACCTCGTCATGAGAGAGGGGGAGGATGAAGTTCTCGTGGAAGGCATAGAGAAGCCCAAACGTCAGCGCATTGTGATGATAGGCGCGATGAATTGGGTCTTTTGAGATGTAGCCGAGCACATCATTCATCCATCCCATATTCCACTTCAAACCAAATCCAAGTCCTCCCATCGTTGTTGGGCGAGAAACCATCGGCCATGCGGTTGATTCTTCAGCCACAGTAAATGCACCAGGAAAGCGGTTGTAGATGGTTTCATTGAGGCGACGCATAAAATCAATAGCCTCAATGTTTTCTCTCCCTCCATGTTCGTTTGGAACCCAATCCGTTCGGGAGTAGTCAAGGTAGAGCATTGAAGCTACGGCATCAACCCGGATTGCATCGATATGGTATTTATCAAACCAGAAGCACGCTGCGGAGATAAGAAAGTTTTGTACCTCACGTCTTCCGTAGTTAAAAATCAGGCTTCCCCAATCAGGGTGAAATCCCTTTCGAGGGTCGGCGTGTTCATAGAGGTGGGTGCCATCAAAAAAACTTAAGCCGTGTTGATCTGAGGGGAAGTGTGCCGGAGACCAATCAAGAATTACACCGATTCCGTGTTGATGAAGGGTGTCAATAAGGTGCATGAGATCTTCTGGTGTTCCAAAGCGACTTGTTGGTGCGAAATATCCAGTGGTTTGATATCCCCACGAACCATCAAAGGGGTGCTCCTGAATCGGAAGAAACTCAACATGGGTAAAACCAAGGTGGGTAAGATAGGCCGGGAGCTCTGAGGCAAGTTCTCTGTATGTTAAAAAGCGGTTGCCCTCTTCTGGTTTTCTTTTCCATGACCCAAGGTGGAGTTCGTAAATTGTTAGCGCACTTTGGAGGGTCTCTTTCTGAGCGCGTTTTTCTAACCACTCTCCATCGCTCCACTGATACGAGGAGAGGTCCCAAACTCGTGAGGCGGTTTTTGGTCGAAACTCAGCAGAGAATGCGTAAGGGTCAGCCTTAAAAACAGTGTACCCATTAACCCGACTGTGGATAGAATATTTGTAGCAATCGCCGGCTTTTATCTCTGGGATAAAACCTTGCCATATTCCACTATCTCCAAGGCACTGGAGGAGGTTTGTCTCTTCGTTCCAGGAGTTAAAATCTCCAACCACGGAGACTCTTGTTGCATTTGGCGCCCACACAGAGAACCATGCACCAGGAGCGCCGTCTTTAATTCCCAAATGGGATCCGAAACAGTTATAGCTATTGTAGTGGGTTCCTTCTCGTAAGAGATAGATGTCGTAGTCAGTAAGCATGAGAAGTGTTTTATCCTTTGAGTGCCATTTGAAAGAGTGCGGTGGAGTGTGGCTGGAGATTAAAAACTGCTCCCCCTCCATACTCTACCGTGTCAGTGTTGAAGGATTCATTTGTTGTATCAAGGAGATGTCTCCAGGACGCTGAGCAGTTGATCTTATTTGGAGCTAGTGGGCAAGGAGGGAGGGTAAACGATATACGTTCACTTCCGCTGTTAAAAAGAATCAGTAAGGTATCACCTTTTATTTGCTCTCCAAATTCATTGACCTCATCAATGGCATCACCAGAGAGGCATACGCCGATAGAGTGGGCCTCTGTGTGATTCCACTCCTCGGCGACCATCTTTTTTCCGGTTGAGGAAAACCAGGAGATATCATCGATTCCAGAGAGCTTACTTGGTTCACCAGAGAAAAACTTTCTTCTCTGTAATACCGGTTGTCGTTTTCGAAAGTTGATTAATTCCTTCAGGAAGGAACTCATTGAGCCGTTACTCGCCCATGGGCACCAGGAGAGAGCGTTATCTTGGGAGTAGGCGTTGTTGTTTCCTTTTTGTGTGTGAGAAAACTCATCGCCACTGCGAATCATTGGAACTCCTGCAGAGATAAGAAGAGTAGTAAGAAAGTTTCTTTTCTGTTGGGTGCGAAGCGTAAGAATCTCTTTCTGTTCAGTTTCACCTTCTACTCCGTAGTTGGAGCTTCGATTATCGTTTGTGCCATCTTCTCCAGCTTCGAGGTTTGCTTTGTTATGTTTTTCATTGTAGCTCACTAAATCTTCAAGGGTGAAACCATCGTGGCAGGTAACATAGTTAATGCTCGCACAAGGTGAGCGGTCTGTGCCGTAGAGATCGCTACTTCCTGAGATGCGGGTTGCAAACTCCCCGACCTGGCCCTTCTCCCCGCGCCAAAAACTTCTTACCGCATCTCGATACCGTCCATTCCACTCTGTCCAGAGTACGGGGAAATTTCCGACCTGATATCCCCCCTCACCAAGATCCCAAGGTTCGGCAATTAGCTTCACCTGAGAGATTACCGGATCTTGGTGGATAATATCAAAAAACGCTGCCAAACGATCTACTTCAAAAAGCTCTCGGGCAAGGGCACTGGCAAGGTCAAATCGAAAACCATCAACATGCATCTCTTCAATCCAGTAGCGAAGACTATCCATAATCAGTTGAAGCACGCGAGGATGAAGCATGTTGAGAGTGTTTCCGCATCCGGTAAAGTCGATATAGTTACGAAGATCTCCCTGGGCGAGACGATAATAAGACCTGTTGTCAATTCCTCTAAAACTAAACGTTGGTCCGAGGTGGTTTCCTTCTGCCGTGTGGTTATAAACGACATCAAGGATCACCTCGATCCCTGCGGCATGAAGCGCACGGACCATCATTTTAAATTCAGAAACTTGAGATAGACCATCTCGAGCGGTGGAGAAACGAAGATCTGGAGCAAAGTAATTAAGGGTGTTGTATCCCCAGTAGTTTGTCAGTCCTTTCTCACGAAGAAACGGTTCATCAGCTTTTTGATGAACCGGCATAAGTTCAATCGCTGTTATCCCAAGTTGTTTTAGATGTGAGATGATCGGTTTACTTGCAAGACCGAGATATGTTCCCCGAAGTTCCTTGGGGAGTTCCGGATGAAGCATTGTCAGACCTTTTACATGGGCTTCGTAGATAATGGTTTTGTGCCACGGGATGCCGGGGGGACGATCGTCTCCCCAGGTAAACGAAGAATCAACGACGGCTCCAAGAGGGGCGTGTGCCGCGTTATCTAAAGTGCTTGGAGTGTTTGTCTCTCCGTCGGAATAATCTAAAAGTGAGTGATGAAAGTTTGGCACTCTCACTACTGCTTTTGCATAAGGATCAAGAACGATCTTCTTTGGATTGAAACGGTGACCTTCTTCCGGAGTGTAAGGGCCATGGATGCGGTATCCATAGAGTTGACCGGGGCGAATTTCAGGGAGGTAGGCATGAAACACCTGATCGGTATACTCAGAAAGCTTAATTCGACAAGTTTCCCTTTCGGCATGGGGAGAATCAAAGAGGCAGAGCTCTACTTTATCCGCGTGCTCTGAAAAAATCGCAAAATTTACCCCAAGCCCATTCCAGGTGGCTCCAAGTGGAAAAGGTTTTCCGGGGTAGATCTTCATGAAAATTTAAGAGTAGTTTTGTTGCATATCTTGAGATGAGGGAACTAGACGTAGATTTTCGCATAATAATATGGAGTATGAGACCTTTTGCCAAGTTTTCTTGCAGGTTACATATTACTTAGCTTAAGCGTAGAGCACGGCTAAAGGTAGGAATAATGAGAGTATTAGTTTTAATTTGCATCCTCAACATAACCTCTGCTTGGGCGGCATCCAAGGAGACGCTGGGGTGGGTGGAGAAGGTGAGGATTTCGCCGGCGAACTTAATTCTTCAAGGAAAACTAGATACCGGTGCTGACACTTCATCTCTTCATGCGGCAAATGTCGAGCGATTTGAGCGTGATGGAAAGACCTGGGTGAGATTTGTTGTTGAGAATCGACAGGGTGAGAAAGCAACCATTGAAAAAGAGGTGCTTCGAACGGCGCTTGTTAAACGACAAAAGGGAGCAACACAAAAACGAGATGTGATCCGACTTGGAACTTGTCTTGGAAAGACCTACCTCGAAATTGATGTGAGCTTGGTTGATAGAAGAAAGTTCTCTTATCAGATGCTTATCGGTCGAAATTTTCTTGCGGGAAATGTGCTTGTTGATCCCGCGATGACCTTTACCACGGATCCTCAATGTAAAGAGACCACAAAGAAATGAGTCGAAACCATCTCTATGGTCTAGTGCTCTTTCTTACAGCGATTGGATTATCGCTTTTTGTCTATAAAGCATTTATTTTAAAATTTCCGCTCACTCATGATCAGCTCTCCCCGGTGTGGGATATTGAGGCACAGATCTCGTTTCTTGGGCATGGAGCTCCTACAAAGAGTGCTATTTTTATTCCGCAAAATGAAGGAGCTATTCAGCTTCTTGATGAAAATTTTATCTCCTTTGGATATGGACTTTCGACAAAAAAAGAGGAAGGAAATAGAAAAGCAATTTGGTCAGTACGAAAGGCATCAGGAAGACAACGACTCTTCTATCGGGCAACGATAAGACGATTTGTTCAGGGGCACGACGAGGAGGAGATAAAAGGAAAGTTGCCACTCCTTGTTGACCCGCAGTTTGAAGGGGGAAAGCAAGCAGCGGCGGAGGCAATCTTAGCTGAGCTTACTGCCCGTTCTGCAGATAGTGAGGGGATCGTCCTTGGTCTTCTTCGTGAACTTGCTTCAGAGCCGATGAGTGACAACTTAAAAATTCTCATCGGACGACGTTTTGATGAGGAGAAAAAAGCGCTTACTGCCGTCTCTCTTCTTTCCCATGGAAAGATTATCTCTCGAGTCGTTCATGGTATCCGCTTGAGCGATGAAACACGAGATGCCTCACTTCTTCACTGGATTGAGGTGTTTCGTCCTGAAGAGAATCGTTGGCAGAGTTATGATTTAAAAACTGCCTCGCTTGGTGTTCCAGAGGATTATTTTATCTGGTGGCGAGGTTCTGAACCTCTTTTGAAGCTTACTGGAGGAGATAAGGTGGATGTGACGATCTCGGTTGCTCGAGATGATGAGGAGCTTATTCAGTCTGCGGTGGCGGGAAGTAAGAAAAGAAACCCGTTACTTCTTGAGTTCTCGCTTTTTTCACTCCCGCTTCATACGCAGGCAGTGTACCGAATTATTTTAATGATCCCTCTTGGTGCTTTTTTAATTGTTATTTTACGAAACGTTGTTGGCTTACGGATGTTCGGAACATTTATGCCGGTTCTTGTTGCGCTTGCCTTTCGTGAAACGGAGCTTCTGTGGGGGATCGTTCTTTTTACCCTTATTGTGAGTCTTGGCTTAGTGGTGAGGTTTTACTTTGAGCACCTCAAACTGCTCTTGGTTCCCCGACTTGCGGGAATTTTGATTGTGGTAATCCTGATTATGGTGAGCTTAAGCACGATAACACACAAGTTAGGGTTAGAGCCGGGATTATCGGTTGCCCTTTTTCCGATGATCATCATGACGATGACCGTAGAGCGGATGTCTCTGACTTGGGATGAACAGGGAGCGCTTGAGGCGATAAAGCAAGGATTTGGAAGTCTCGTTGCCGCTTCTCTTTGCTATCTCCTGATGAGTATTCGGCAGGTTCAGCATCTTTTCTTTGTTTTCCCAGAGCTGCTTCTGATCGTTTTGGCGTTGACCCTTCTTCTTGGGCGGTATACCGGGTATCGACTCCTTGAGCTGAAACGATTTCGTGCGCTTGTTCAAGAGGAGGTTTAGTGTTTCGTTTAGCAAAACAACTCTCACGTCAAGGGGTTCTTGGGGTAAACGAACGAAACGCAAACTATCTTCTTCCGTATAACAAACGCACCCTCTATCCCCTTGTTGATGATAAGCTAAAGACAAAGTTACTTGCCAAAGAAGCAAAAATAGCAGTGCCCGAACTGTATGGAGTTGTGGAGACGTATCGTGCCGTCAGAGAGGTCAAGGAGTTAGTTTCCTCTTACCAAGATTTTGTAGTGAAGCCTGCTTGTGGAAGTGGAGGGAAGGGAGTTTTAGTAATTTCCAAGGTGCGAAGAGACAGTGCGGGGAAAGAAAAGTATCAAACAGGAGCGGGGGTATATATCTCGGAAGAGGAGCTTCAGTATCATTTTATAAATATTTTAAGTGGGATGTATAGTTTAGGGGGAAGACTCGATCGTGCTTTGATAGAATATCGTGTAATTCCCGAGCAGCTTTTTCCGGAAGTTTCAGGAGAAGGGGTTCCTGATGTGAGGATCGTGGTCTTTCTTGGAGTGCCGGTAATGGCGATGCTTCGTCTCCCAACCCGTCTTTCAGATGGAAAAGCAAATCTCCATCAAGGCGCGATCGGTGTGGGAATTAATCTCTCCAGGGGGATCACTATGAACGCCGTATCAAAGACGGCGATTATCAGTGAACATCCTGACACCGGTGTTCATGTCTCTGGAGTTACAATTCCTCATTGGCGAGAGTTGTTAATGCTTGCCTCTCGTTGTTATGAATTGACAAAGTTAGGCTACCAAGGTGTTGATATTGTCCTTGATAAGCATAAAGGACCACTGATTCTTGAGGTAAATGCAAGGCCTGGGCTCAATATTCAGATTGCAAATGCCGTTGGATTAAAAGGTCGGCTGGAGCAGGTAAAAAGTGAATTTCGAATGCATTCTCCAGAGGAACGGGTGAACTTTGCGGTAGCGGCATTTCAATAGAAAATGTTTCGATAGAAAAATTTGATAAACACTTAGGGATCATGGACAAGAAGGAACAGGAGCAGAGTGTTTGGGGGCTATCTGCTGATCTTTTCATGCACCGCTACGAATTGTTATCAGGAAGAGAATGGCTAGTGACAAACGGTCGGGGGAGCTATGCATCGGGAACGGTCTCTGGTGCAAACACCAGACGCTACCATGGGCTTCTTGTTTCAGCGCTCACTCCTCCCGTCGGTCGGGTGGTGATGGTTTCAAAGCTCGATGAGGGGGCGTTCTACTGCGGAGAAACTTTTCCTCTTTCAGCAAATGAGTTTGGTGATGGGACGATCTCTCCTACGGGGTATCACTTTCTTGTTGATTTCTTTCTTGATGGGAAGATACCGGTGTGGCGATATGCGTTTGGTGATGCGCTAATTGAGAAGCGGATCTGGATGGAGCATGGAAAGGGAAACTCAACGTTTGTCCAATATTTGCTCCTTCGTGCTTCGCAGGCGATAACACTTTTTCTTAGACCACTCTGTGTCTATCGTGATTACCATTGGCAGAATCGTGGAGGAAAGGAATATCAATGTAAGGTAGAAAAGAGTGGATTTTCTCTCCAGGCATCTCCAGAAGCTACTCCGTATTTTATGAGAGCAAGTGTCGGTGAATTTGTTTCTGGGTCAGATTGGTATTGGAACTTTAAACATCGGGAAGAGCAGCTTCGGGGGCTTGATGATGTAGAGGATCTCTTCTCCCCGGGGGTTTTTAAGATTGAGCTTACGACGAAAAAAAGTGTAGTGATCTGTTGTTCTACCGAAGATCCAAAACTCACATTATCAAAAGCCACGTATGTTTCAGAACAAAAACGGGAGCAAGCACTTTGTTTGCAAGCTCCAGCGACTGCGCCTGGTTGGGTAAAACAACTTTTTCTTTCAGCAGATCAGTTTGTAGTAAAACGAGAATTTCAAAACGGCAGAGAAGGTCGTTCAATTATTGCCGGCTACCACTGGTTTGCTGATTGGACACGAGATACGATGATCTCCCTTCCAGGGTTGACCTTGGTTACGGGTCGTCATGAGATCGCTCGAGAGATTCTTAAAACCTACGCGAGTTATCTGAGTGAAGGGATGCTTCCGAACCGTTTTTTTGATGTAGTTCCCACAGCAGAGAGCGTTACGAGCGTCGAGCAGAAAGAAGGAGAATATAACAGTGTTGATGCCGCACTTCTCTATCTTCAAGCACTCTATGCATATCTAACCGCTACAAAAGATCTCTCACTCATTGAGGAGCTGTTTTCTGATCTCGTAAGTATCATTGAGTGTTATCAAAAGGGCACACGGTATAACATTCATGTTGATCCTGACGATCATCTTCTTTTTGCAGGTGAAGAGGGAGTTCAACTTACCTGGATGGATGCAAAAGTTGGCTCCTGGGTCGTTACTCCACGAATCGGCAAACCCGTAGAAATTAACGCACTCTGGTTTCAAGCATTGATGGTAATGAGTGAGTTTTCAAAAGAACTTGGAAAGAAAAAGCTGGGGGATGATTATCAACAACAAGCAGAAGCGGTACGAGAGAGTTTTCAGAAACGGTTCTGGTATGAAGAGGGTGGATATCTTTATGATGTCGTAGATGAGCTTGTGGGTGGGAAAGTTCAGAACAACACCGCACTTCGTCCCAATCAGCTTTTTGCTACCGGCATTGCTTTTGATCTTCTGACCCCTTTTCAGGCGAGGCAAGTTGTCGATATCTGTTTGAAGTCACTCTACACCCCCTATGGATTACGGTCACTGAGTTCTTACGACCCAAGTTACCACAGTATCTATCAGGGAGATCAGTTACAGCGTGACGGGAGTTATCACCAGGGCACGGTTTGGCCTTGGCTAATTGGTGTCTTTATTGCATCTTACCTTAAGGTGTATCGGGATCGGGTGACAGCGCTTTCTTTTCTTGAGCATTTTTCAAAGCACTTTAATGAAGCTGGGCTTGGGTCGGTAAGTGAGATCTTTGATGCCGAACCCCCGCACCTGCCACGGGGGTGTATCGCTCAGGCGTGGAGTGTGGGTGAGATCCTTCGTGGTTGGTCGTTGTGTCAGACCGCTAACGAAAAAATGCCACAAAAAAGAAACACGAAAAAAGGAATTTCTAAAAAAAGAACTCCCCAAAAAACAGTAGTGCAGAAAAGGTCTAAAAAAGAGCAGAAAAAGCGATGAGTAAGAAAAACCCAGAAGAGAAGCGGCTTGAAGAGTACCATACCCGTGCTGCAAACTGGAAGCAGTGGGGGCCGTATCTTAGTGATCGTGCCTGGGGCACCGTCCGCGAAGATTACAGTGAGCATGGAACTGCGTGGGAATTTCTCTCTCATGATGATTCAAGAAGTAGAGCCTACCGGTGGGGAGAAGATGGGATTGCCGGGATCTCTGATCGGTTTCAATATCTCTGTTTCTCCGTAGCGTTTTGGAATCAGAAAGACTCGATCTTGAAGGAGCGTTTCTTTGGTCTTACCTCAAATGAGGGAAACCACGGCGAAGATGTAAAGGAATACTACTTCTACCTCGACTCCACTCCTACTCACAGCTACATGAAGATGCTCTATAAGTATCCCCAACAACCTTTCCCCTATGCACAATTAGTTGCCGAAAATAAGAAACGGGGGAAGTTTGAACCGGAGTATGAGCTTGTAGATTCTGGGGTATTTTCTGAAGATCGGTATTTTGATTGTGTGGTTGAGTATGGAAAGAAATCGATTGAAGATATCCTTATCCGAATAACGATCTGTAATCGAGGACCCGATCGCGCCGAGATTGAAGTTCTCCCCTCGCTCTGGTTTAGAAATACGTGGAGTTGGGGATACCCCGCGGGTCCTCTCAATGATGTTCCTGGAAAACCACGATTAAGTCTTGGGAAGCAGGGGAAAAATTATCTCGCGGTTAAAGCGGATCATCCGGTCTTGGGTGTTTATCACCTCTACGGAAAAGGAGAGGGGGATGTTCTTTTTACCGATAATGAAACGAACCTTCGTCGATATAATAGAGAAAATCCTGAAGATAAGATCTATTTTAAGGACGCATTTCATAATTACTTTGTTAATAAAAATCTCGACGCGGTAAACCCCGCACTTAGTGGCACGAAAGCAGCGGTTCATCTCCAGGCGACACTGGAGCCTGGAGAGAAAAAATCCTTTCAGCTCAGGCTGTGTAAAGGTGAGGATGATGCTCCGTTTCAAGGATTTGATGCGACGTTTAAAAAGCGGGTAGAAGAGGCAGATGAATTCTACGCGCAGATCCATGCAGACTCTCTGTCTGAGGATGAAAAGAGAATTCAACGTCAGGCCTTTGCAGGGCTTCTTTGGACAAAGCAGCTTTACTACTACGATGTTGAGCAGTGGTTAAAAGGAGATCCGACCGGAGAAAAGGTCGCTGCGAATCGAAGCTCTGGACGAAATCGTGATTGGGTGCACCTTACCAATTTTGACATTATCTCCATGCCGGATAAATGGGAGTATCCCTGGTATGCGGCGTGGGATCTTGCTTTTCATGCGATCCCTTTTTCACTGGTCGATGTTGATTTTGCAAAGCGCCAATTGGAGCTGATGACCAGAGAATGGTACATGCACCCAAACGGCCAACTTCCAGCGTATGAGTGGGCGTTTGGGGATGTAAATCCTCCGGTGCATGCTGGTGCTGCTTACCGGGTGTTTAAAATTGAAGCAAAGCGCACTGGCAAACCGGATTATGATTTCCTGGAAGGGATCTTTCATAAGATGCTTTTGAACTTCACCTGGTGGGTGAATCGAAAAGATGCAGAAGGGTTGAATATCTTTCAGGGAGGGTTTCTTGGGCTTGATAACATCGGGGTGTTTGACCGCAGCGCACCGTTACCGACCGGGGGGCATATCGACCAGGCCGATGGAACGAGTTGGATGGCTGCGTATTGTTTGAGTATGCTCCAGATCTCCCTAGAGCTTTCACTAAAAAATCCTGTCTACCAAGATACTGCCTCAAAATTTCTTGAACACTTCTTGCGAATTGCGTATGCGATGTCAAACATCGGTGGTCATGGGCATGCTTTGTGGGATGAGGAGGATGGATTTTTTTATGACCAATTGCACCTTCCTGATGGAACGATCAAGCCGCTTCGTATTCGTTCGTTAGTGGGGCTTATCCCTCTTGCGGCAAACGCAACGATTGAGCCTTCAGTGCTAGAGGCCCTTCCTGATTTTCGAAGGAGATTAAAATGGTTTGTTGCCCACAAACCACACTTAGCGGTCAACATGGCACGCATGGATTCTCCGGGAGTTGGAAAGAGACGAATTCTCTCTATTGTTACAAAGAACAAGCTCATTCGTATTTTAAAACGGATGCTTGATGAAAATGAGTTTCTCTCTCCCTATGGTATCCGTTCCCTTTCGCGAGTCTATGAAAAAAATCCCTATGAACTCCGAGTAGACGGCACAAGTTATACGGTAGGCTATCAACCTGCAGAATCAAGCACAGGATTGTTTGGTGGAAACTCCAACTGGCGTGGGCCGATCTGGTTACCGATTAACTTTTTAATCATTGAAGCGTTGCAACGTTTTTATCACTACTACGGAGAGGAGCTTAAAGTAGAGTATCCAACCGGTTCAGGAAAAGAGTGCACCTTGTTGGAGGTTGCTAGGGATCTATCAAACCGGTTAAAACTCCTGTTTACAAAAAATAAACAGGAGTTTCGCCCCTGCTACGGCGCAAATCCGATTTTTCAAGGGAAACATTGGCGAGATCATCTTTTGTTCTATGAATACTTTAATCCCGAGACAGGGGCAGGAGTAGGAGCGAGTCATCAAACGGGGTGGACAGCGTTGATTGCGAAGTTGATGTAGATCGGTGGGTCGTAGCGAAAGGATTTTTTGAACACAGAGTTTCACAGGGTTGCACAGAGTTAAAAATACACAATTAAAATATTAGGAAGATTCTTCCCTCTGTGTAACCCTGTGAAACTCTGTGTTCATTAAAAAAAGCACTCTCCTTTAAAAAAGCTCCTTGCACGATCTAGAATCTGTCAAAATTTAAGAAGGGTGACCCGGACATCCTAACCGAGCCACCCTCCTAGGTGGAGGTAAACCTTCATTGCGGTTATCCCGCTGACTTTACTTGCTCAAATAAGGGCAGTGCACTGGCGCCCTCTACCTCTACCATGGTATCGAGGTTCTCCATGATATCGGAGTTGAAGATATCTCCGCTATCGAGCGTTCCTACTACCGTTGTTCTTGTGTGGGTCACCAGATCCGATTCCTTCTCGTCGACGACGACCACAGTTCCTTGAGCAAGAAGCTGATCAAAGATCGTTCCCATCGTTTGCAGATGTCCAACGAGTGGACATGGTGGGACCGTCCCCGCTTTTTTCGCATTCTCACCGAGAAACTGTTCTACCTTCATGTGGATAATCGACGGTTCTTCGGCGAGCGCTCTTATCGCAGGGAGTATCGAGATCGGTACGGGAGCAAGCTGGCCCTTGATAGTCACCACGGCGATTCGCCTTGTCTGAGTGAATTTCTTCAGTACCTTAAGAAGGGGATCCGCCAGTGTTGCTGTTGCATGCTTACTATGAAGAGTTGATCGTTGTACCGTTCGTTTTGAAAGTTCCGGCAAAAGTTTCAACACACCGGCGAGAAAATCACTCAGGTCGACATGCCCGGCGAGTTCCCCCTCATCTGATACGAGATGCACCCGATGTGCACCCTGAAAGAACCAATCAAGGAGGCAGATGACCGAGTCTGTGGGACGAACCGGTCTGACGATCCTTCGACCGATCTTCCCCACAAGCAGAACGTCCAGTCTATAGCTCTCCAAGTGGTCACGATGACGACTTCCTCGAGCTTCCTGTATGTCATCAACAAAGCCATACGGGCTAATTGCTCCCTGAAATGTTCCATCGGAAGAGAGAAATGGAACTGATCCACCCTGTTCTTCGAGTAAATCGAGGTAATCTAAGGCCTTATCATCAGCCCGTGGAAGAACTTTCCGGTTCGCGGATGGATGAACCGGAAAAAGCGACTCCGCGTCGCAGATCTGGAGACCAGACAGATATTCAAGTAACGGTAATGTGGGCATGGGCAGCTCTCCTTTCAAAAATCCTTAATCTTTCTTTGTCCTTGTCACCTTTCCAGCGCAGAACTATAGAAGTTCTCCGAAAGAAAGGTGTACAACTGTCTACCCGATTAAAAATGAGAATTGAGCGCCTTCAAGATGCAGTGCGCTATTTCTAACAATGTACTAATTAAAAAAAACTAAAAAGCGATATGGCGCGGATTAACACAATTCTAATAATTTATATTGCCAGCTAAGTTTTATGCTTTAAAATGCTCTTGTTAATTTCTGATACTATGGGAGGAGTAATGGCGAAGCATGGAATGAAAGAGGAAACAAACACTCGACCGAATGTAGAAGTTGTTCGCCAAGTTTATGATGCCTTCAAGCGGCGTGAGATCGCTGAAGTGTTAAGTTTATTTGCCCCAGATATCGTGATCACCCAATCAACTGAGATCCCGTGGGGAGGGAAGTTTCAGGGGCGTGATGCGGCACGCGAGTGTTTTATTAGGCTCACACAAGCTATCAATTCGACTCTGACCATTGAGCGGTTTGTTGATGCAGGAGATTGTGTCGTAGCTATTGGTCGAACTCAGGGAACAGTAAACAGTAGTGGGAACCGTTACGATGTGCCGATTGCGCATGTATGGGAGATTCAAGAAGGACTCGTTGTAAGTGCGCAGTTTTATATCGATAATCCAACGATGCTTGCTGTGCTGTAAAATCAAGGTTTGTTTCACCTAGATCTACATAAGACAATATGATAACTATGGAACTTTCGGTTCTTTCTTAATTCCCTTGTCTTTTCGTTCTCTCTTGGTTTGAGCTCTAAAGCGATTACCCTGTAATGCGCACACTCCTGTCGTTGCGAGCGAAGCGAAGCAATCTCATATTATCAACAAGGGTTCGAGATTGCTTCGTGGAGTTTACCCAGAGCCCAGCGTGGGGCTCGCAACGACAGGAATGATGAACCTACTATCCTAACTCTTCTTTCTTTTCCGCTGAAGTTGAGAAGAGTGAATCAACTCTCTCGCGGTGCCTTTTTTAGAAAGGGCAAAGAGGCGGATTGCTTGAGAATTGGGGTTTATTCGGGATGCGGATGCTTCAAAGATAAAACCGGAAGATTCTGCCCAAGGGCCATAAAGCTTAGAGACATCTTTTCGGGTTCGAAAAGTTGAAAGTGAGGATACAAATCTTCCATCAACAAAGCAGACTACTTTTTTTGCAAGTTCTTTATCACTTATATCAGCAGCCCATCCAGAAAAAACAACCTTACCATCTCGCTCCACAACGGAGTCTAGTGCGCCATTTCCATTTGTAGTTTCCACCGGGTAGCTTTCCCCGGTTTTAGAGCGAAGAGTTTCTTTTCCTTCTGTGCTAATCAACTCAAACTCCTCCATCGTCAAACGGTGAGCTCTTCTAAGGAGAAACTGTTTGTCATCTTTTTTCTTTACTACCTCAAACAGTTCAAGATCATTTCTTCCATCTCTAAAGGCGTTTTCTGGAAGTAAAAACGCAAATCTCTTTTCTTTGTCGCCACGTAAGGGTTTTGTCGCGCTTTGAATAACTCCATTGAGTGAAAGAGCAAGAGAGCTCTCCTCTTTTGTGTCGGGATTGAAGGTAACTTCTCCCGTGATGCGCGCAGGAAGGATCCGTCCTTTTGTATCAACGGCATTTAAAAACTCCTCTTGGTCAATCTCGTAGGTAGAGCTTCCCTCTTCGATATTTAGTGCCGAGACGTTTTGTTGCAAAAGGTGAGGAAAAAGCGCTGGGGAATAGAAAGCGTTTTTGTTTTCTGCTTTGTTCTCTGCGGGTGGAAAGAGTTGATGAATTCTTTTAATCGTGGGGGAATTTAATATGAGAGAAGAGTCAAACTCTAGTTGTTGTTTCGGCTTTTTTCGATTGTTAAAATAAAAGTGCTTTGTCGGAGGAGCGGGAAGAGATGACCAGGCAGAGACCCCATCAATCTTCCATGAGAGAGGGAGTTTTAGAGCATCTGCAATGCTCGGGAGGATATCAATTGTTTGTACGTTACGATCGCTTATCTCTCCCTGATTTTGAAACGGCAATTTAAAGAATAGTGGAACGGGAAGGATGTCATAATAGTTTGTTTGTGTCAGGGGTCGACGACGATCTCCTGGTTGAAAGCTTACACCGTGATCGGCAGTGATAATAATTAAGGATTCATCAAACAGTCCTTCTTCCTTTAAGTGTGAAATGAGTTTTCCTATGAGGGAGTCTAAATACTGAACCTGAAGTAAATGGCGCTGCATGCCGTGAATCGTCGCCCATTCATCGTCACCCCAGAGCTCTCCGGGGAGTAATCCATCGAGATAATCAGCAGTATAGATCTTTCCGGAAGGGAGATACTTCCAGGGATAATGTGGAAATAAAACATGAAGAAAGTGAAGCGTTGGTTTTTTTTGGGAACGAATTGAACCGATGAAGTTTTCAATTAGTTCGGAGCGATCGTCTATAAAAGCGTGATCAGTAAGCTCCTCAAATCGGCTCTGTTTTTTTCTGTTGCTCCAAAATCCACCCCACGATTGAGAGATGTTTGGTAAGTTGAGATCTAAATTTGCTGGAACCACAATCGTTAGATACACAGCCACTAGGTCGGCTACTAATTCAGAGAAGTGCTGAGAAAAGACCCCTTGAAATTTTCTTGGACAGAGGTTTTGTGGACAAAGCTCCGTTACCGTTTCTTCGGCGTAAATCTCATATGAAGGTGCGAGTAAGGTAAAGAGATTTTCTGGGTGATCAGAGAACGTAGGAAGGGCTTTTTTTGGATAACGACCGGTAAGGATCGCTGGAACCGCAAGCTCTGTGCCGTCACTGACCGATGTTGCATTTCGAAACCAATGTGAGTTTTTTTGAAGGAAGGAGAAGTTTGGAAACCGGGTTTCGTCAATCTTTAGGTTGTTGTCTAGAAGGGAGGTGATTGGAAACTCATCAAAGATAATCATCACTATCGGAACAGGACGCTCAGCTTTTTGGGTTTGCAAAACGTTTGGTGTGCTCTGAATAAACGCACGTTGAAGGGTAGGGTTAATAAAAAAGAGTATCGGGACTACGATAATTCCAGGACTAAGAAAAGTAAGAAACAGTCGCATCGTTTGAAGACGCACAGAGGCGATTCCTAGTATTAATGCAGAGAGGAGAATTATAAAGAGAAGCAATGTCCCAGAGGTTATGCTTTCAAATTTTATTATCCGGGAAATACCGAGTGAAAAAAGTAAGGATAGAAACAAAAGATGACTGTACCGCCTTCCGGAGATGCTTATAAAGCCAATGATCCCTTCAATAAGGGCAAATCCCAATGGAATGGAAAGTAAGAGAGCTACAAGAAAGATCAGTTCATTATATTCTACACGACGAATAGTTAGGAACTCAGGAGTTTCGGAGAGGAGGGACAAGATCGGTTGTAGAATAAACAAAGTGCTTAGAGATGTAAGGTGTAAAACATCTAGACCAAAGGAATTCCATCGTCCAGAGAAGAAGGGCTTTTGGGGCGGGGGTTTTTTTAAGAAATACTCTTTCACGATAGGTATATTCCTTTACATTAAATGGCTTTGCAAGGGGGTGTTGGAAGAGGTTGCCTTTCAATCTTTGCAATCTAGGAGTTAATTTGTAATAACGATAAAAAGAGGTAGTCAGTGATATTTAGTAAGAAAAAAGAAGAACCACTGTTAACACCGGAACCGGTGCTTCCTGTTCTTCACTTAGCAAAAGATTCTCTCCTCGTATTTGTTCCCCCCGCGGTAAAAGGGGAGGGGGCTTTTGAAAAAAAATTACAGCAGAAACTACCCTCTCAACCGATTCATTTTGGAAAAGAAAGCGAACTGGATCTTTCGGTTTCTCAAGTAAAGAGTGTTCTTGCCGTTGACTCCTCTTCTGAGATCTTAAATCAGATTCTTGATCGGGTGATCCTTGAGCGAAAGAGACGAAACGATGGAACTCCGATTCTTGTTATCACCCACCGCTTTGATGAACTTACAAAGTTAGGAGAGTGGCTGTATCAACGTGCTTGTAGTGAGCAGTTAGAAGGGGTGAGGCTTATCGTTTCAGATTCTCTTGAAGAGATCTGTGAAAGAGTGCCAGAAAAACTTACTCCAATTCATGAACCAAACGTTATTAAGATGCCTGTTAATACTGAGGTTCAAGACTCTCTTTTTAAGTATTTCTACGCAATTAGCCCCGCGATCCGTTCGGTAGTAAAAGAGATTAAGGAACTTGCAGAAAACAATATTGGAAGGATCTATCTCCTCGGAGCCCCTGGAGCGGGAAAGACCTCGCTTGCCTACTATTATTATCTTTGTCGTGGTGCCAAGGGGAATTTTATTACGATTAATCTTACGGCAGAAAGTACTGGAGAGAAGGCGGCGATGAAATCTCTTCTCTGTGGGCATGTTCCTGGTGCGATTCCAGGCGTTGCCGGTGCTCGAGAGGGAGCGCTCTCGTTTGCACGAGATGGGGTCTGTTTTCTTGATGAAAGTCACGGGGTGACTGATGTCGTAATGGAGGTTCTTACGGAGGTTCTTGATACCGGACAGTATCTTCCTTACGGAGCAGGAATGAAGCGCTCTCTTGAATGTGCGGTGATCTTTGCAAGTAATCGAAGCTGGGACACCCTGCGGAGTCTTGTGCCTCTTGATGAGCACGCACGATTAGGCGCAACTATTGTGAAGGTAAAAGACTTAGCAGTGAGGGAAGAGGATTTAATCGCTGTTCTTGCAACAACACTTGCAAAGTTTAAAAGCCAGTGCACGACCTGGACCCCACCACAGGGATTGAGTAAAGATGCTTGGCAGGCGATTAGAAAGTGTAGCTGGAGAGGAAATATTCGGGCACTTGTTCGTGTTATTGAAACTGCATGTGTTTCGTTTTGTAGTGGGGATCGTCAGGAAGAGACGCTTTTAGATCTTCAGAGCATCAACGAAGCGATATCGCTCTGGGAGCCACATGACGCTAAGGAAACTGAGATTTATACCTCTTATCAGTGAGGGGAGTACAAATACAGTCGGAGCTTAGTCTTCTACTTCTACTTCTACTTAAACTTAAACTAAACTTCGCCTTGCACCTGCACTTGCTCTAAGTGAAATTTTAGCGCAAGCGCAAGGCGAAGTTTAGTTTAAGTAGAGATCGAAGTGAAAGTCTAAGAACTTTTTGTAAATATCGAGATCTTATCTTTAATAAAAGAGGGCGCTGTAAAAACCTATACGACAATTTTCACAGCGCCTCTGACGAAAGGAACGTGCCGAAGCTTGGAGCCACATCACCACGCACGCGATCTCCGCTTCTTCTTCTTGGGAGGTGCTTTCTTTAGTGCCTTTTCTACGGCAGGCCACCGACTGAGAACTGCCCTCGCTCGTCTGGTAATCCACAAGAAATCATTCTTTTCCGAAACGAGTTTGAACATCCTTGCTTTCATACCCTCTTGATTCTCAGGGCCCAGATCCTTCAGGAGTTTCTGGAACGCATTCCATGCAAGCCGGGCTGCTATGCAGTCTCCCGGAATGAACGGAAGATCGGCACCGGGAAGCTCCTGCAAACGGTCGATCTGATTTGGTGTCAGTTCTTGTGAATCTTGAAGGATATAGAAGGCCCGTGATGATGAGGACAATCCAGAAGTCATTTTTACAAGAAGAGGAAGGATTCCGGGGATCAGGCGTTGAATGAGGAGGCCGGCGACATTTTTGATTTCCTGCGAGGAGGAGATATTGACGTCGCGTCGAACCAGCTCATTAAAACACTGTTGGATCTCCTTAAGCTCCTTGTCGTATGCTTCTTGTTCGGCAGACGGGATCGAGATCGTTTGACGGTCAAAATGCCGTAACAGGTTTTCAAACGTCATTCGCGCACGGTGAAGTGCGAGGCATTGCTCCATGAAAGTTGTTACCGCATCGTCGATCGGCATCTTTCCTTTAGGATGTTGCCGAAGACGATCTTTAATGACTGGGACGATGTTTCTCAACATCTGCGATTGTTCCTGGAGGAGTCGCAAGAGACAGAGGAGTAGCTTGGTTACCTCCTCACTCGCTGGATACGGCTCCTTTTTCTTTTTTGGCGGTTGTGAATTTGCCATTGTAACCCTTTCTGTTTGAACCACTGAAAAACATTTCCGCGCCGAGAATGTGGTGGGAAATACGCACCCAATTCTCAGCGCTGCTAGCGATAGCTTCTACTCAGATAGATATGTAACTATGAGAAAGAACTAAGTATTCTTTACGGGGAAATATGCACGGGAAAGAAGACCGAGTAATATAGTCGTTAATTGAGAAGAAGTCAAATTCTAGCTTAAACGCCCAACCCTGTCGTTGCTTCGCTTCGCTCGCAACGACAGGAATGAAACGTCATTTTGTTAGAGGCTCTAAGTCTAAGACTCAGTATAAGTTTAAAGGGTGAGGGGGTAAAAAAGTAAATCTACTTCTTTGCCACCATCAAAATTTCATAATACCCACTCCGAAGAAGCGAAACATGCTCCGGTTCGAACTCAGGGATGAGTTTTCGAAGTTGATTTGGGCTGTAGCGCGGGCTGAGGCGATCGTTTTCGGTGTTTCGTTCAAACGCGACCCGGTCCTGGTTTGAGAGTTTAAAAGTATTTGGGATCTTTGGCATTGATTGAAACGTAGAGATCAACGCAACGAGATATGTTTGCTTGTGACAGTAGAGGGAAAGATGATGAACAAGTTCCTTGAGATCAATTGGGTTTAGGTAATTAAGAATATCCCAACAGACGATGAGATCAAAATGTGCTCCTGGTTTATAGGGGAGAAGTCTTTCTGTGATCGGTTGTACATACTCATCCCCCGATCGGTTCGTCTCTTCACTGCGGTGAATCTCTCCAAAGAGATCTTCAATGACGATTTTCGGGAAATATTCTGTATAACTTGTAAATGTTTCAACACTAGGACAGGTCAGATCGAGAACAGAATTCGAGAACCTCTCTGAGAGGGAACGAAAAATTTCTGGAAATGCAGCCGAGGTGTATGCTCCCCCTTTTGGGACAGCGGATTCAGCAAAGATCTGTGCTTGCGTTGGAGTAGACACCTCGTCTCATGATTTAAACGATAGATTTTGATAAACCCTGAAAGCTTTTATTGGTAGTATCGCTTTCAGTTTTCTTTGCTATCTTCTCAAGGGACTCAACATTTCTTGCCGCATTTTCATTTGTCTTGATCGTTGACTCAAGGGTTGAAGACGCTGCACGTGTTGCATGAGCTGTTTGTGGATCCATGTCGATAGCACCTTTTAGTTTGGCGCCATCTTCAAGAGTGACCCGTGGAGCAGTGATATTTCCTCGGACACTGCCTGTCTGATGTACGATCACTGTTTCATTACCAAAAAGATCCCCAACAACATTTCCACGCACCTGAATCATATTCGCGTGAATATCGCCAGACACAGAGCCACCCTGACCGATCGTCACCGTATCCGTTGAGAGTCGGAGGGTTCCCTCGACCCGTCCTTCAACAAGGAGGGGTTCTTTTCCCGTAATCTCACCCTTAACGATAATCGATGCTCCGATTACCGCTGAAGAGGTCTTCGTTGGTTGAGGGGTTGGAGAAGATTGTTTGGAGCCAAGTTCGTAACTTTGCGTAGACATATCAGTTTCCGGTTTTTTCCACATAATTATTACCTACAAAAAACATGCATGTTTATTCTGCTTTTCGGCGGTTAAGCCTGACTCCTGAGAGCGGGGAGGCGAGTGAACCTCTCACGATGTCAAAAGATAGATGATCTACAGAAAGAGAAAGATTTAAAAAAAACTGTGGCACACCCTTCTACGCCCATTGGTTGCAAAAGGCGCTTAGGCACTGTAAAACTTTGAGTCTTTTTTTCATACAAAGGTGATTATGCAAGCAAGTAGTCTACGAAGAGGCACGGTGATAATTTATAACGGCATACCCCACCGTGTAATGGAGTTTCACCACCATACCCCAGGAAACCTCCGCGCTCGGGTTCAAACCAAACTAAGAAACCTGCTTAATGGCACTCAAACCGAGGTGCGCTTTGGTTCAACCGAGGATGTTAAAGAAGCCGATGTTACGACCTTTGCCGCTACCTATCTCTATAACGATAACAATGGCTACCACTTCATGAATGACCAATCTTACGAAGAGGTGACGATCTCTTCTGAGGTTCTCGGAGAGGGGAAATTTTACCTTCAAGATCAGATGAAAGTTGATGTTACTACCTTTAATGGAGATCCCATTGGAGTGAACCTTCCGACCACGGTAATTCTTACTATCGTTGATACCGCCCCTGAAATGCGTGGTGCCACCGCAAGTAACTCTCCAAAACCCGCTACCACTGAAACCGGCCTAACCCTCGCAGTGCCTCCTTTTGTGAAAGTTGGAGATAAGGTGGTAGTCAATACTGAGGAAGGGAAATACTTAAGCCGATCAGAAAAGTAGTCACAACGGCACACGAATACTTCCTTTCCTGACAGGAAGAATAAAGAGAAAGGACGAGCAGACGTTTTTTCGCTGCACCGGCGACGATCAGTTTTAAGTGGTACTTTATGCCTGTCAGACAGCTTACAAAAATAATTGATTTTGGAAGAGAACAGATCTGGAGAATTTCTGCTCGCGGTCCATGGGAAAGTTTAACAGGAGAGAAACTTTCCCATCCAGAATATCAAGGGTTAAAAATCATCTGGCCCTCCGCTTATTCTTGGAGCGCTGCGGGGCGGTGGGTTAATCCGCTCTATGAAGGTCTGCGCAGGCTTGTTCCCGTTGAAGTAAGAGATGTTCCTCAACCCGATGGTCAAGGAGTTACTCAGTTTATTCTCTGTCATGGAGTATCGGAACGACGAATAATCATTGATTGGTCTGATTACGTAAATGTTAATGATGGCATCGCACGAGCCTCGTATCGTTATTTCAAGATGCATTTTCAGACAGAAGGGTATAAAGAGGTAAATGTTCGTCCGGGAGGCTATCCGGTCTTTAATCTCTCGCTCTATAAGTATCTAAAACATCTTCGTGCTGTTCGGGATCAACGCGAATTTCAATTTGATGTCCATGGGAGATTTGGAAAAGATTTTGCTGGAGAAAGACGGGAGCGGTGCTTGCAGCGGTTGAGTGCGGCAAGGGATTTTCAATTTCGGGGAGGATTTCAGAAGGTACGGTATACGAGCTTTTTACGCGAAGTGGCACGATCTCGTATCTGCGTAAACCTTCCCGGAAATGGGGATCTCTGTTTTCGACTTATTGATTACTTAGCGATCGGCAGTTTTATCATTAGTCACCCACTTGGAACGCGCTTACCGCTCTCGTTGATCGATAGAGAGCATATCGTTTTTACAAAACCCGATATGTCTGACCTTGAAGATCTTGTTCGCTACTACCTACAACACGATACAGAACGAGAAAAGATCGCCACCAATGCACGAGCGCTCTTTGATAAAAGTCTTGAAGTGGTGGCACTGGCAAAGTATTACTTAAACTCATGTCTCGATACCGAACAGATCTAAAAGGTGACTCTCCTGAGGAGAGGAGTTCTTTTCCGCTCTTACTTCTCGTCTGTTTTTTGGCGCTAATAACAACCATACTTTTTGCCATTGTTTCTGCCACAAAGCCGCTGTGGTTAGATGAGTGTCACAGTGTTTTTGTAACGTTTGGGGGGGTAAAAAAGCTCATTGAGCAACTTCTCCATGACTCTCAACCACCTTTTTATTTTACTGCGCTCATCGGATGGACAAAAGTATTTGGTTTTGCTGAAGAATCGGTAAGAACGTTTTCCTGGATCTTCTTTCTCCTGAGCATTCCTGCAATGTATCTTTTAGGGAGAAGCGCAAAAAATCATACGGTTGGTGTATTAAGCGCACTTTTTTTTGCCGTAAGTCCTTTGGCGATCGCTGTGGGGATGTTTGTTCGGATGTACTCCCTTCTTGGTTTTCTAACCGTTCTCTCTTTACTGTTTTTTGTAAAGTTGTTTATCCGAAAAGATCGCACCCTTTTTAACACCAGTTGTTATCTCCTGGTAAATGTTCTTGGAACATTTACTCACTATTGGTTTATTTTCTCGTTATTTGCTCAAGGAGTGGCAGCACTTCTGTTTTTTTCAAAAAAAAGTTTTCGGTTTTTATTCTTTGTGTACGGTGCCAGTATGCTTCCATTTCTTGTGGGATGGGCGCCAATTGTTGTTCAACAAGCTTCAGGAAGCCCGACAGGATGGATTGAAAAACCAGGACTCGCGGTACTTCTTGAGAGTATCCTTGATTTTTATGGGGGAAACGAGGCGCTCTTTATCGGTGCGTATTTTCTTAGCAGTATATTTTTTGGAGCCCAAATTGAGAGAAAAAACAGTGAAGATGAGAGATCTCCTCTTCGACGGGTGATCGGGTATATTTACGAACGAGAGGTCTTTTGTTTCTTCTTTTTGTTTATACTTACCTTACTCGTTCCGTTTTTGGTTTCCCAATATGAAGTTATTTATGGCAGCCGTTACACTATCCCCGCACTTCCACCACTTGCGGTGTGTCTCTCCTTAGTGATTGTGCGCTTTGCAAGTTCCCGATTAATATTCTTTGGTGCGCTATTGATGATGGCAGGGTCACTTTTTGCTCTTGTCCGAGCGGAGTTCAAAGGAGTGCCTTACTCAGATCGTGAGGCTACGGCAGTTGTTCTTCAGGAAGCAAATGATAACGACATCCTTCTTTTTACCAGTATGAGTTATGGACCCTATCTCTACTATTCGCATTTACTCGATAATGGAAAAAAGTTTATCACCTCGACCTATCCTGCAGAGATGGTTCTTCATCCAGTTCATCGCGATGTACAAGCATTTCTTTCAAAGCCCGAGGTGTTAGAAAGAGACGCAAACGATATTCTTAAGGTGATCGCTGAAGCACCAACAGAGGTAAAAGTGTGGGTATTTTCTGGATACGATCAAGAAGTAAGTAGTTTTCTTATCAGCCGACTTGATCAGTCTCTTAAGCTTATCGAGACAAAGCCGATCCCCGGCTCCTCGCACCTTGAGATCAAGGTGTATCGTAAATAAAACGAAGCTCAATTCCCAGTAAGTCTTAACCGTCTTGCTTGGAACCAAAGCCAACTTGTTGAAGCCGTCATCGCGCTTGAGAAGGCGAGAATCGTTACAAAAAGTCCCGGAAGAATTTTTAAAGAAAGTCCCATCGCAAAAACGAGAGCTGAAATTGAGATAAAACAGAACACCGCAATGGTAACATGAATTGTTTTTCCTGCATGAGTAATTAACGCTTGGTGAAATCCATAGACCGGAGTTAGCATCACCATCGGAATCGCCATCCAGAGTGACATCTTCGCAAGGGTTGACAGCTGCGGATTTAATCCAACCACGGAGGAAAACCAGAATGTTGCGATCGGCGTAAGCGAAACAAGAATCATTGCTAAGGTCATGACAATAAGAACACGCCCACAAAATTTCTTTAATAGGGGAAGAGAACCTGGCTTATCGAGATAGGTGATTACTACTTCAAGGAGTGCAAGACCAGGACTTCGAAAGATAATAATAAAGTTAGAAACGATCGGCCATAGCGCAAGGGAGATGATCGGGTTAGGCATACGGCTCATCGCGGCACTTCCCAGAGGATGCACGCAGAGGTAGAGGATACTTGCCATCGCCAGAGGGAGATAAAATGAAAAGAACGATTTTGGGGTAAGAGGTTTTTGGTTTGTATCTTCGGGAAAAAGTCCGGTTCTCATTACGATTGATTTCATTACACCGATAAAAACCGCCTCAGAAAACACAGCAAAGCTTAGTGCTATGGCGCCAACGGTTGCCCCTGAGCCGATGTTCAGTGTCAGACAGAGTGCTAACGCTAAGGCGCCTCCGAGGAGTCTGACCAAGGTGCCAAGTCCAACCATCTGGGTGCGACCACTTCGAATGAGCACTCCTTGGTGAAATCTTCGGTACGCAATTGACCAGGTCCAAGGAAGAAGGAGGATCAGGCTTTGTCGGATCTCATCATGAAGTTCCGGAGGGGGGTTAATTATGCGCAATAACACGCTATCAAAGAGTGGAGTTACGGAGAGTAAAAGATGAAGGAGGGTCAGTGAGGCACCAACGACCATCATGTAGCGGTAGAGCTGGCGGTAGAGTTTCTTGTCTTTACAAAGAGTAGTTGAAGCGACAAGAAGATGAATGATCGGCGCTTCAATCACCATCGCAATCGGAAAAGCCACGCCCCCGAGGGCTGCTAAGTTAAATTCAGGATTTTCAAGCCGTGCAATGATTGCGCTGACCATAGGCCACTCAAGGGCCATAAAAAGCCAACTCATCGCCATTGGCCACCAGCTTTGAAAGATCTGTTTCATAATTTTATTGAGGGCAGCATACGGAGTAACTCAATGATTTACCATGAGGAAGATAAGGGAGAAAGAACCAGTAATCTCCCCAAAACGTTCATTATTTCGAGAATACGCATAACCGGTTACTTGTATACCGAACTCTTATTATTTTTATTGGTCTAAGCAGCGAAAGGCAATGTAAGAAAGGTTTATGGAGATAGCCTCAATCGGGGATGAAAGCGCAGCCGAACCTGAGATCATCCGGAGAGTTATCTCTGGAGAGAAGGAGGAGTTTCGCCATTTGGTGGAGCTTCATCAAGGAAAGGTCTTTGCGATGATCGTCAGACAGCTTGGAGATGAGCAGACCGCAAAGGAGCTTGCCCAAGAGGTGTTTCTTAAAGCCTATCTTAATCTTTCTTCATTTCGTTTCGAAGCAAGTTTTTCAACATGGTTGATACGAATTACGCTCAATGTAACGAACTCTTATTTTTCATCAAAGCGGTACAAGACTCAGATGAAGATGACAACGTTTGAAGATAAACATGGTGAGAGGATAGCTGAAGCAGAGGATCGTCCTTATGACCAGGAGTTAATTGACGAGTTACGAACTGCTGTGGCGAATTTAAAACCGAAGTATCGGGAAGCCTTGGTGCTCTGTGCGTTTGAAAACAAAAAATACGAGGAGGCGGCAACTATTTTAGGAATTCCGGTAGGAACGGTGCGCTCGAGGTTAAACACAGCACGACTTCTCCTAAAAGACCAACTTGTGGGGTGTATGCGATGAGACACAAAGTAGTTGAAGAAAGTTTCTTAGGACTTATTGAAGAGACTCTTCCTGAGGAGTTTCGAAAGAAGGTCGAAGCGCATCTTGGTGAGTGTGAAAAGTGTCGAGACTCCCTGGCGCAGTATAAAAAACTCTTACAATTGGAGCGGTTTGTTTCAGAAGAGGTGCGCACCGTAGGGCCTGAATTTCGGGTGCAGGTGATGGAGGCGCTAGAGAGTGAGAGTTTGCGTCGGAGAGAGCTTTTCTCGAGAATACTAGAGAAAGCAAAAAAGGGCTTTCCAATCCCTCTCGCTGTTGCAGCTACGGCATGTATCGCTCTTTTTCTTGCTCAAAGGGAGTTAGTAACAAGTCCAGAGATTATTCGAAAATCTGTTGTTTCCTCTGGGGTTCAAGTTCCGGTAGAGAAGAAAGAGAGAGATGAGAGGGAGAAAAGTAAAGATCTTCTCAAAAATAAGACAGAATCAGATGTTCATCAGAGTCCGGACGCTGTAACTGAAAAAGAAGCAACTCTTCCGGTTGCACCAGTAATTCCCCCGGGGCACCGTGCGATTACCGTCGATCTTGGTGCTACGGCGGGAGCGGAAGGATTTTCAAAGCCCGGCACGCGGGCAGATGTTATGTACTCCTATACCGATCGCGATAAGAATCAGAAAATTACCACCATTGTCCGTTCAGCAAAGGTTCTCTCGGCTGGTTCAGAAGGTAAGAACACTGAACAAAAAAAGGAGGACTCTAGCAAGGTGACACTCCTTGTAAACGAACGGGATGCTCAACGTCTGCAATTGGCAGAAGCAAGCGGTAAGCTGAGTCTTTCTTTAGTGGGAGACGAGGAAGGTCAGCGCCAGGCTGCTCAGGCTACGGCTGGGCTTTCGGCAGACAACCCATCGATTGGAGGGATGGACATGCTTACAGGTTTTGCGCCAAGTGCCGAACAACGGCAACCTTCCGACGGAGTATTGGTGTTAAAAGATCGTGATGGAGCCGGGAGTAAATCATACAGATTAGAAGGAAAGAAATGGATTGCAGAGTCAACGGATGAAAAAAACAGTCCTCCTGCTAATGAATTGACAGCAGGATATGGTGGGGAAGGAGGAGCGATAGTTGAGCCGTCTCCACATGATTACTACCGGCGGAGCTTTCCAATTCCTCCGGTTCCTTCTGTGCCGAGTGAGCAAGAGGTTTACGGTCACTACGATGAAAATCCACAAGAACTTGTAACTAGCCAACCCCTCTCGACGTTTAGTATCGATGTCGATACAGGAAGCTTTGCAAATGCACGCCGCTTTCTCTCGATGGGGAAACTTCCTCCAGCAGATTCAGTGCGGGTGGAGGAGTTTGTTAATGCCTTTACGTATAACTATCCTTCACAACATGAAAAACCGTTTGCAGTAAATTCTGAGATCGCACCTTCTCCTTTTTCGCCAGGAAAATACCTCTTAAAGCTCGGAGTGAAAGCAAAAGAGGTGGTTCGAAATGAAGATAGTGGATGGAATTTAGTGTTTCTCATCGATACCTCTGGTTCGATGATGGCAGACAACAAACTTGGACTATTAAAGCGAAGTCTGGAGATCCTTGTTAAAGAGATGAGAGCTACCGATAGAGTCTCAATCGTAACGTTTGCCAACAATGCCCAGGTGATCCTTTCTTCTACTCGGGGTAGTGAGAAGGAGCGGATTCTTTCAGTAATTCGAGGGCTCTCTGCTAATGGGGGAACAAACGGGGGGGCCGGACTAGATCTTGCCTATGATATCGCCTCACAAAATCGAACCAATGAGGGAGTAAACCGTGTCATTATCGTTACCGATGGGGATTTTAACGTTGGGACGTATCAGTTTGATCACTTAATGCAGATGATCGAAACAAAGAGACGATCAGGAATTACCCTAACCACGATCGGTGTCGGAGAGGGGAACTATAACGAGAAAAACCTGGAGCAACTTGCCAATCGGGGAAACGGAAATTATTTTTACTTCGACTCCTTTGATGAGGCTCGAAAAGTATTTGTTGAACAACTTACCCAAACCATGGAAACGGTAGCAAAAGACGTCAAACTCCAAATTGAGTTTAATCCAAAAGTGGTTAAGGCCTATCGGTTGCTGGGGTATGACAATCGAAAGCTTCAGGCAAGAGATTTTAAAAATGATGCAATTGATGCTGGAGAGGTTGGCTCAGGCCACACTGTGACGGCGCTCTATGAGATTGTTCTTGTTGGAGAAAAGTTACCAAACGAAAGTTTCGATGAAGGACTTCGCTACCAAAAGAAGGTACAGGAAGAGCAGCCCGCCGAAAATGAGCTTCGAGAACCGATTGCTGAAGATATAAATGAAGTTGCGTTTGTAAAAATTCGATTTAAGGAGCCAAATAAAGAGCACTCTGAGCAACTTGAGTTTCCCATTCAAGCAGATCAGATAAAAAGAGACTTACAAAACAGCACAGTTGATTTTCGATTTGCTGCTGGGGTGGTTTACGCCGCGCAGATTCTCAGAGGAAGTAAGCATGCAAGTTCATATACTCTCAAAGATGTTTTACCGGTGCTAAGAAGCGGTAAAGGCGAGGACGCTGACGGTTTGAGGCAGGAGTTTATCCGCCTTATAGAAAATGCCCAAGTAATGAGTAGATGAATTTTACTTAGACAAAGTCAAAGCACAGCCCATTTATTTTCGAGTGTGCACCCGAAGTGGAATAGGGAACATGAAAGGAACCCGCTCACAATAACGCAGAAAGTCACCACCAAAAATTTCTAAAAATCTACGCTCCTTCATCATTGCTCCAATGATACAGTATGCTCCCCAAACCAGAGCCACAGAGATTCGATCCAGCGTCCAATGAGGACCCGTCCAGAGGATCAAGAGATAGGAAAGATAAATCGGTTGGCGACAGAAGCGATACAGTCCGCCGGAGGGAAATCCCCGATAGACCGGCTTCTTTCCTTTAAATACAGATAGCCACCCTTTGATCCCCGTTTGAATGGTGATATCGCTATCCCACATCGATTTGCCAAGTAAAAGCCAAGATAGAATGAAACCCAGATCAAACAGATGGCGCACCCCAGGACTTGGCTCCCAGAGCATGACCCCAGTTGGCAGCCATAAACTAAAAACGAGGATCAATTGTAATGATGCAACGAGTGCAAATGTGGTCGTTGTAAGATTACTTGTTGTTTGTGAGCGATGGCGCACAGAAAGGATCGAGCGTCCCTGCTTTGTTAACAATAAGGAATGAATGATCGGAAATTGAAGCAAGAGAGCGAGATCCCAAATATATCGAGGGATGGAAAACATGGCACCAGGCCCACTCAAGCCATTATGGAGTGAGAAGCACATCAATCCAACGGCAAGCAAAAAGGTAAGATGGGTGCAAAGTCCGTAAGCAAGAACGACAAGTCGTTTTCGATTCATGTCAGGCCTGCTGTTTTTGTAAAAGCATTGCATAAAAAACTGCTGTTGAGCGGCTTTCACGTAATTCAATTGCCCAGTTCCGCAATGTCGGTGCTATTTTTGGAAATCCTCCCGTCAGTTGCTGAAGAAAAAGAGATTCACGTCTCGCTATCGTTTTTAGCTCTTTTGGCTTAATAAACATTCGGGGATCATGGGTTCCAGGAGGGATTAAGCGTAGATTTTCAGCAATAAAAACAGTAAGCAGTGAAGAAAACCAGGAACGATTGAGTGTTGTCAGAAAAAGACGTCCTCCGGAACGAAGTATTCGCGCCCCTTCAGTAATTACTAAGTGATAATCCTGAACATGATCAAGCACATCAGCGAGAACAACCAAATCGGCAGATTCGTCAGCAAGGGGAATGCTTCGAGCGTCTCCTGCAAGGTATGTTGCTTGCAAAGAGGAGCGCGTTTTGGCCACAGCCAAACTTCGATCGCTAATATCAATACCGATAATTCGAGCCCCAGCATGATCGAGGGGGACTGAAATCAATCCACCCCCGCAACCAATATCTACGACGGTTGCTCCTTCTTGTGACCCAACCCAGCGATTCATAAGCTCTAGTCGAAACCGATTAACCGAAATCAGTGAACGAAAATGGGGATCTGTTGGATTCCACCACTCCGCGGCGTGATCTTGATAAATGGAAAGATCGTTTATGGGCATCTGATCGTCTTGTTATTTGTTCACTCGACAGAGAACGAGCTCAACAGTAAGCCCCGGGCCAACACCGCAGAGCACGACGAGCTCTCCAGGTTTGGCAACTCCTTCAGTGAGAAATCGATTGAGCACAAAAAGTATTGTTGCTGAAGACATGTTCCCGTGGGTCGAGAGAACTTCGCTTGCAAAACGGCAGCTAGCATCAGACAGATTTAGGCCGCGCTGTAAGCTTGATAAAACCTTTGGCCCTCCAGGATGAAACAACCACCATGGAATGTCATCGAGAGTCAGCTTTTCTCTTTCTAGGAATGCTCTTGTAAGCTTCGGAATATGGTCGGCCAGCGCACGAGGTAACTCGCGATCAAGGAGTAAATGCAGACCATCATCTTGAAGTTCATACCCCATCAGGTGGCGTGAATCTGGAAGCAAGCAGGAGCTGCTGGCAAGAATCTCAATCGCTCCAACGTCAGGGGTTATAACAACTGCCGCTGCGCCATCGGAAAACAACGCGCCCCCGACTAATTGCCCGGTGCGCACATCTCCATAATGAAACAGCAACGAACATAATTCAACGGATACGAGAAGAACGTTTCGTCCGTTTGTGGCAAGTTCGTGCGCCAGCTCCAGTCCGACTATTCCACCGGCACAACCGTGCTGAAAAATTGGAAGGCGACGAATATGTGGTGAAAATCCCACGCGCCTAACAAGTGCGGCATCGACACTAGGAATTGCGGGCACGGAACAGGAGGTGAAGATCAAACAGTCGATCTCCGAAGGATCTTTTTCTGCTGCGATCAGCGCGTTTTCTATTGCAGGAAGTGCGAGCTCTGGCGCCAATTGTTCAAAAAGTTGACTCCGTTCACGGAGACCCCCGAGTTCTAGGATCTTCTCCATTGGAATGGAAAAGCCGCGTTGTAATACATTTGAAGAGGAGAGGAGTCGATCAAATAGCAGTTCACGATCGGTGTCCCCACGAAGCCACACCTTTCCAGAGGCGCGCAGCTCCTCAAGTCCGTATTGATATTTTGGAATACTTATTGAGCAAGAAGAGAGAAAACTCATTTCAAACCATCCTAATTTTTATTTATTGGGTTAGAAGTCGAAAGACGAGAGATCGTGTTAACAGTAAAAGAGATCGTTACCTGGTCATCAAGCTTGGCAATGAGAATTGAGGGATCGACGATTGGATAAGAGCGCCAGCTAAAGATTGCTGTTCCAATGATTACAAAACCGGTAGGAGAACGCGAAACTGAAAAATTCACAGGGACCAATTCTTTGTGGTCTTCAATCGATAATGATCCGGTAGCGTTTCCAAGGCAGGAATCATCTCCAATTAGTGATTGAGGGGAGCAGATATTTTCAACCGAATTAAGGGAGAAGGTAACTTCAGAGAACTTTTCTGCTTTCATCACTTCACGGAGTCGCGAATCACGACTTGAATTGTTCGTATCAAACTGGCCGACGGGAATTGAAATAGTGCCACGAATTGATCCGGGATCGTTTGACTCTTCGAGCCATAAGCGTCCATGAATGCCAGAAGTCTTGCCATGAATCCGGTGCCAGGTCGAATCGACCTCAAACGAGATTTTGGTGTTGTTGTCGTTTAACTCAATGGGGAGAAACCAGGGAGAGTCTGTTGGCGACGGAAGATTCTCAGCCTTGCCAAAAGGAAGCGGGAAGTTGAGAATCAAAAGCAAGGTAAGAAAAAACACTAATCGTAAAAATGTTTTCATAGGTATCCAGCTCCATAGAGAAGACATTTTGCGGTGAGGCCAGAAAAAGGCAAAATGCGTTTTAATTGATGAACTTCACGGCTGGCTGAGACGCTCATTGCTGATCCCAGTAAGGGTCGTATAAGTGGGAGATATTCTGAAAGAAAAAATACATGATCCACCATTCGGGTAAAGCCACGAAGCGGAATAACAGCAGCTTCACGCTGGGCTTGATACCTGGCCCCGGCTTCTTTTGGGCTGAACGCTCCCGCGAGGTCTGAGGCGAGTGCCTCTGCGGCAAATTTCCCTGAGAATAAAGCATGAGTCATGCCCATGCCACCAACCGGATCAAGTTGCTCAACAGCATCTCCAACAAGATACGCGCCACCGATCTGCGCGGGTCTGCGGTGATGACCAATATTACTCGATCCCCCGCTTTGAAGGAGCTCTCCGGGGGTAAATCCAATTACCTGAAAAGCATTGGAGATTAAAAGATCGCGTTTGGTTGCTGAGCTGAGGATGCGAGCAGCGTGGGGGGCAGCAAGGAGCGCAACCGAGACTTCATTGTTGCCAACGGGAGTGATAAAGAGCCGGATACCAGTGTAGTTTAGGATATGAACATGCCCAATTGGCTTAGACCACGATCCGCGGTAGCCGCAAGTAAAAGCAGATTTTTTTGGAGAGGTTCTTCCGGTTGATGGAATAGCTAGCAGACGAGATGAAGGAGAATTTGCACCATCAGCAATGACAAGTCGTCGGGCGTGAAATTTGTTTGTCGAGATCTCGACATCAAAACCATCCGATAATGAGGTGATAGATCTTACCGGACTTTTATCAAAAAAAGTGATCTGTTTTGAATCACGGCATTTGGTTACTAGCATCTCATCAAGAATTTGGCGTTTGATGCCCAGGCCGAACTCCACGGTATTGTCTACTGTCTCTTCTGGTGTGCAATCTGAAAGAGAATAATTTTTTTGTGCATACGGAATTGAGACAATCGTTTGGCCCCAGTGTATCGTATAGCCACAGAGAGGTTGGTGTGGTGCCTGGGTGAGCTCCTTGGAGAGTCCCAGAGTTCGAATGATCGCCGCTCCCTGTGGAGAGAGGCCTTCACCGCAAGACTTTGGCCGAGGGAAGTTAGCTTTATCGATCAAACAGATAGTCCTTCCGGCATCAGCCAGATGAAGCGCCGCAGAGGATCCCGATAACGATGCGCCAATAACAATTACGTCAAACTTGAATTTCATAGTTAGAAAAACTGTCGATAATGTGCAAATCTGACTTAGCTGCTAAGCTATTAAAGCAGGTTGTAAAACAGATTGCTATTAGACGAGAGAGTGCATTGGCGGTGTAATAAAGACAACCGGCGTTTGGTCGGATATAGAATTCAATCAGTATTTAATAAGACTTAGGGACCTTTGATATGACGTTTGACGGATATGAAAGTGCTGAATCTGGAGGTCAGAAGAACTCCAAAGTAGCTGCGGGCGCGCTATTGGCAGTCGCTCTATTTGCAATATTCGATATGGTTGAAGATTCACTCTCCGGTATTGAGCTGCCGCACCTTTTAATTGAAGCTGCAATCATCTTCGCCTCGTTGACCGGATCGGTATTTCTCTGGAGAAATATATTGAAACAGCATGACCGGGTTACCCGACTTTTGAAGGGTGAAATTATTACATCGCGAGCCGATGCCATTAAATGGAAGAGCGACGCTGCTCAGTTATTGGCGGGACTTGGTCAGGCGATCGATCGACAGTTTGAGGAATGGAACTTGACCGAAGCAGAGCGGGATATCGGATTGCTAATTCTTAAGGGGTTTTCTCATAATGAAATTGCAGAGATTCGGGGACGTAGTGAACGAACGGTGCGTCAGCAAGCGACCTCTTTATATCAGAAATCAAAACTCGAGAATCGTGCGCAACTGTCGGCATTCTTTCTTGAAGATCTGCTCAGACCGCTCGATCGCAATTGTATTGCTGAAGTAGGGGCAACAAAGTGATTGAGGCAGATCGTAGTACCAGATCTGGACGTAGTGTCGTTAGATGGATCAGTTTTTGGCTTCTAGGTTCATGTTTGCTGTTTGCAGGCGGGCTCTGGCTTGGTTTTAAAACGGTGCTTCCTGGGCCTTCCTCTCACCTGGCGTTATCTGAGAATCACGGCGAACAACTAGCGATTGCAGCGGGAATTCCACCACGCGATCAGGTGCTAGTAATGCTCGATCATCCGAGCGAAGATGTCAGCGATATTAAATTCATCCAGGCGCGTGATTCGTTACTGAGTTTTTTGCAGGGATCTAAGAGCGCTACTAAAAATACTGCTGAGCAGGAAAAGTCAGCGCTCTTTCTCAATGTTCAGACCGCCGGGCATAATTCACTCAATGACGCGATCTTTACCTCTGCTGATCAAAGGAGCCTCTTGTTTATCGCCGAAACAGATGTTTCGGTGGATCGGTCCGCGCAAGCGTTGGCGTTATTTCCAAAGGAGATTACAGAGTGGTTAGAAAACTTCCCTGATTTTAAAATCAGCTATATCAGTAAAGGGTTGGGGGATAATGAGATTTTTGCTTTAATTAACCGGGATCTCGATAGATCGTTAATCTTTACTCTTCCTCTTTCTCTGTTAGTGCTTATCTGGACCTTTAGTTCTGTTGTCGCGGCTTTGATTCCGTTGTTATTTGCACTTGTTAGTCTTGGAGCAGCTCTTGGAGTCACCGCAATTTTTAGCACACTTGTTGGACCAGTCAGCGCGACAGCTTCGCAGCTTGTGGTCTTATTGGTTTTGGCGATTGGGGTGGATTATTCTCTCTTCATCATTAGTCGGATGCGAGAGGAGGTCCAAAGCGGGCGCTCGTACCCAGAGGCAATTACCATTGCTCGGAGAACCGCAGGTCGAGCGGTAGTTTTAAGTGGATTGACCGTGGCGCTTTCTCTCTCTGGGCTTTTGCTAATGCAGGATACGATACTGACATCGATGGCTGCCGTTTCGATCGCGGCAACAATCATTACCGTTTTTAGTTGTGTTACCATACTTCCTTTATTGCTTTTGATTCTTGGGCCAGTAATTGAATGTGGTCGAATTCGTCGGCGGATTGAAAGTCGTGACGAATCGACCATTGGTGGTTTGTTGCAATTAAGTATCAGCCACCCCAAATCTATTATGGTTGTTATGGGCGGGCTTCTCCTTTTGTTTTGTTATTTTTCAACGAGGATCCATTTGGGCAGCACCGTACAACCACAAACCCTCCCATATTCATTGCAGCTCACTCAGGCATTTCGCAAGATACAAGTGGCGTTTCCTGATTTGGTTGGCGCAGATTTATCTGTAATTCTTAGGGGTGCAGATCTGTCGGCTCGGGAACAAGATGGAACTGTGCCACGGTTTCTAAAACGTATATCTGAAATATCTGAACTTCGTGGCCCGCTGCGCGTTGACCGGTCTAAGGATAATTCTGTAGTGCGCTACAGTTTTGTAGTGCCAGGGAATATCAATGATGCTGCCGCTCACAAAGCTGTTGAAGATATTCGTCATATAATGATTCCGGAATTGTATGACGCAGCGGGGGTCGAGGCCACTCTTAGTGGCACACTTCCGTATGCAGTTGACGACGATGAGCGGTACGGCAAAAAAACTTGGCGAGTGTATGCCGCAGTTCTCGGACTGAGCATGATGTTTTTATTGATTGCTTTTCGTTCCATTGTGGTGCCATTGAAGGCCATACTTTTGAACCTACTTTCCACTGGCGCTGCATTTGGAGTCATGGTGCTCGTGTTTCAAGAGGTGTTTAAAAGGAATGTGTTTGATGATTTACAATACGGGGTGATTGAAAGTTTTGTTCCGGCACTGTTGTTTGCAATTTTGTTTGGTCTCTCGATGGATTATCATGTTTTTCTCCTCTCACGGGTGCGCGAAGAGGTGTTGTCTGGGAAGGAGACCGATGTTGCGATTAAAAGGGCACTCCTAACGACATCACGAACGATCACCAGCGCAGCATTGATTATGGTTTCTGTTTTTTCGATTATTGCCACGCTAGAGCTTCCGGTGATGAAGCAGCTGGGAATTGGGTTGGCGGTGGCCGTCTTTCTTGATGCGACGGTGGTTCGATCGTTGCTGCTTCCAGCGAGCCTAAAGCTTCTTGGTAAGTGGAATTGGTATCTTCCTCGGGGATTGAACTGGCTTCCTAAAATCTCAATTCACTCTTGAAAGGTGTAGAGAAGAGGTGTGCCGATGCTATCTGAGGGATAACTTCGTTTTGAGCTTGTGTTCTGATCTTCCCTGCCCGATAGACTAACATGACTTTTACAACATCAGATCATAAAGAATTTCGGCAAAAACCCTTTGGTAACCGGGGGGCAATAAGCCTCATAGTCATTGGATTACTCGCCGCGCTGATCGTGGTTATCGCGATTCCTTTTTTCAAAGACGAAGGCTCAAAGACAGCCGCTTCTCTCTCAAGTATGAATGCAGTCTACTGATAGGCCCCTGTAGAGGTGCGAAATTGTCCTAACGCGCTTCTGATCCGAACGCAGGAGCGCTCTTCATCTGTGCGGCACTAATAATTCCTTCAAGGAAATCTCTCGGAGTTACCGGCTGGGGTTCAGCAAGAGCTTGATGGTAAATTACCGTCGATGGTGTAAGCCCTGGAATCGTGTTTGCTTCGATAATTATTAATTCTCCGGTGTGACGATGGAGAAAAGCATCAATTCGCGCAAAACCACGAAGGCCCAGTCTCCCTGCAACCAGCTCCATTCTCTTTTTTGCAAGTTCGATCGTTTCAAATGAAATAAACTGCTCTGGAGGTGGAGTGATATTTACTCCCGTGCCCCCTTGAAATTTTTCTTCTACGCTCAACACATTCCCAGAAGCAACGGTGAGGCTTGGATGGAAAGAGTGCATCTTGCCATTTCGCTCAACAACCCCCATTGTGATTTCAATCCAGTCAGTGCGGGAGGTCCACTGTATATGAGTGCCCTCGATGCAAACGTGATCGCAAATGATATATTCTTCACAGAGCAGCAGTTCTGGTTTGAATGAAGGCATTTCAATAATTTCTTCATGGAGAAGAAGGGTCCCAGGAGATATGGCCTCTTGATTGTCAATGATTGCTTGTAAATAATGCTGCAAATCTTTCACAGAGGCTAAGCGCGCCACCCCTACGGAGCAACCATCATCGTTCGGTTTAATGATGATCGTTTGTTCTCCCTTACTATTTGATAATTCAGTGAGTAGTTGTTTCCAAAGGGCTTCTAGGCGAGCTTCATTTTTAATTATTTGTTCAATTTCAAGAACATTGAGTTTAAATTTTTTTGGGGTAAGTATTCCAAGAGAGTTGAGACCTTGCAAAGTGTCTGAAGTTGCAAGTTTATCCATGCATCGCTGAGAGGCCGGTGCCGCTGAGCCGGTGAAGGGAATATTTGCTGATGCAAGCTGAGCTTGAAAGATACCATTTTCCCCGACCCCTCCGTGGAGTGCAATAAAAACGAGATCTTTACAGGCGAGGAACTCCGTGAGTGTTAAATGATGAGGAAGAAATTCTGCATGAGGTTTTTGCGAAGGAAGACACAGATCTTCTAGAATCTGCGCGCGAAGAGGTGCTAGCCTCTGTTCCCGTTCAATGCTCTTTTCGCAGAGAGCAGAGATTTCTTCAACGGTGTGATAGAGACAATAAGCGTACGGTAATTGCCAAATAGTGCCATCGGTCCCAAGCAGGTAGGGGGTAGGTTCATATTGGTTTGATCCGCGAAGTTTTAACCAAACATTTGTACCACTCATCAATGACACTTGACGCTCGGCAGTATTGCCCCCAAAAATAACGCGCACGGGGATTTTCTGTTTTTGAGTAGGAAGTTCGGTAGTGAGGGGAATTCTTAGAGCACGACGTTTGCAGGCATTGCGGATGAGAAATTGAAGTGCCTCAGTATGTGAGAGCCCCAGTTGTGCTGTTTGTTGGAAAAAAAAGCTATTTTGTTCCATGCCGCTTATTGGGTTTATGTCAGAAAAAAGAATGCGACCATCCGGAAAAACCCAACCGTCAATTCTTACGAAATCCCGCATTTGAAAGAAGCGAAAGACTGATTTTGCATGCGCGCTGATCTCTGAGAGGATCTTCGGCGAAAAGCGTGGTGGGCTATGATATACCGTCTGGTGAGAAGGGAGATACTTTCTGCGATAGCTAAAAATGGACCGTTGATCACGATTTAATAACTCAATCTCTGTTGGAACGAGAGGTACCGGTTCGCCGACATCGTTTTGGAAAACGATCACAGTAAACTCTTGGCCGACACAGTAGGGCTCAACAAGTGCTTGTGAGTCAATGTTTTTGCTCAGTATTTCCTCAATGAGCGCTACCGCTTCTTGTGAATTAAGTGCTACGCCAACCCCAATACTTGAACCTCCCCGACAGGGCTTTACGACAATCTTTTCCAGGCTGTATTGGCTCATGAAGTTCTCTACTTCTTTGAGTGCGCCATTGGTATTATTGAGGAGAAGGTAGGGAAGGGTGAAAAGTCCTAGTTGTCTCAGATGTGTTCGTGCCAGTGCTTTGTCGTAGCTTTGCAAACAAGCCTGACTATCAAGACCCAGAACGTTACAACCTAAGTTCTCAAGCATCGCTTGAAGTTCACCATCTTCGCCAAACCGCCCATGAATGAGCGGAAAAACTAGATCTACATTGGTCAGTAACTGCGCGAGGGCTTGCTTGCTGAGAGGGTGTGCTACGTGATGTAGTTTAAAATCAAAATCTGAAGGTGTATTTGAGTACAGTTGTGCTGGGGTGATCTGATATGGTTCGAGTAGGAGATCAAAATAGACTAATGAGATTTCAAATTGTGTTCGAGGAAGATGGTCGTAGACGGATCGAGCGGAGTTGAGGGAGATCCCTCGTTCGGCAGATGATCCTCCACAGAGTATGGCAATCTTTATCATTTTCTCAAAAGACGCTTATTTTTGACTATGGGAGCACCAAAGCAGCCCAGAAGAATATTGGCAGAAGTTATTTAAAAAGGCAAGATTTGTTAAATATTGCTAAATATCGGATTGGTCGTTTGTAGTTTAACTAATTGAATTTATTTAGTTTTACTTAAAAACGGACCGAATATCATTGGTTGGCAATTTTGATATAGTCTCCCCTATGAAAGTTAAGGAACTCCAGCACGCAGTTTTGACGCCGTTTGATCGAGAGCTGCTACATGTGTTGGAGCTTGACTGTCGAACTTCGCTTCCGGCGATATCGGAGCGCCTTGGACGGCCACGACAAACGGTGGAGTATCATCTGCACCGACTTTTAGATGCCGGAGTTATCCGGGGCTTTCGGACCTCTTTTAGTCCAGGAAAGATGGGTTATCATCTTTATAAAATTCACGTCAAACTGATTAATATCTCTGATGAGCGAGAGAAGCTAATTAGCTATTTGAAAAAGCTTGGAAATGTATATTGGTATGGACTCACCTCTGGATCTTGGGATCTACTCATCGGACTTTTTTATCAACATTATAGTGAGCTGTTTCAAGTTATTGAAAAATTAACCACAGATTTTCGATCGGTAGTGGTAGATCTTCAGGGTTACGTGCCTGTGGTTGTTCTCCAGTATCCAAGTAATTATCTTACTGGACATTGTTCTCCCCCACTTGAATATGTCAAAGATGTCACCCCGGCAAATCTAAAAGCAGTAGACTATAATATCATTGCTGAGCTTGTTGATGATGCAAGAATTCCTGTAACCGAAATTGCAAGCCGTTTGCGCACAACTCCAGCGATTGTGCGAGCGCGGATGCAGAAGTTAGAGCAAGCAGGGATTTTGCTACACTATCGAGTTGATCTCGACTTTAAAAAACTAGGACTTACATATTTTAAAACTTTGATCGAGGTACATAGCTTTGAAGAACGAGAGTATCAACGATTCATCAAATACGTATCGAATATTCCACAAGTTATCTACTTTCTACGAAACCTCTGGTCTCTTGAGCTAGAGATTGTGATTGAAAGTTTTTCTGCCTATGAAAAACTTCTTGAGATGCTTCGCAAGGAGTTTCCAAAATTGATTCGAAAAATTGACAGTCTTGTGATTCATTATGATGAATGGACCCCGGGATTTAGAAATATTCTTAATCCTCCGAGGAAGATCAAATAAGATATTAAATCCGTTTTTCATAAAGATAAGAAGGCAGAGAATGACAAGGGTATTACGGTGAGCTTTCCAGAACTTTATGACCTGTATTTACAAGCGATTTATAATCGCCCCAAACTCTTTCGGAGCTTTGATCGGCTTTTTTCTCCCTTTCGAAAGAGTAATATTCTTGACTGTGCTGCGGGCACTGGGTTTTTAAGTCTTGATTTAATCAAGGCAGGGTACGCAATCGAGCTCAGTGATTCAAGTAAGGAGATGTTAACGCGTTTAGAGGAGAATGCCTCTCGACAAGGATTGCCAGTAGTTCCCAGAGTTCATCATTGGAGCAGTCTCGGGAGCATCTTCCCCGAACGGTTTGATTTATTGATCTGTCGTGGAAACTCCCTGATGTATGCAGATACCTGGGAAGATGGTCAACAGGCGGTTGTAACAAATGAAAAGTTAAAAAGCATTCTTCAAAGCTTTGCAGCCTGTATCAAACCTCACGGGAGTTTCTACCTGGATCTTCCAAATGAGAAAAGCCAAACTCATCCAATAATGAACAGTGACTTTAGCGCTCAAGTGGGAGGACTCGAGGTGAGAATTGAAGAAACGATCATTGCTCGTTTTGAAGATGCTACGCGAATATGGAGAATTAAATTACAAATTGGTGAAAGTTCTTATTTTGTAGAGCGTGCGTCCCGGTTGATCACATTTTCTGAGCTTCAACAACAGATGATCGAGGTGGGCTTTGGTGAGCTTCGGTTAGTAAACGTTGAGGGAGAGCGCGAACATTTCTCCTGTTACCTAGTAGAGAAGAAGGGGTAATGACCACCAGAGTATTGCTGTCAAATTCTCACGTGCTCTCAATGCCAATACGAGAGTGTTATGAGCCCCTGGTGGATTTACGCACGTTCGAAAAGTTTTCTTTTTCAAAAAAAAGGCAAGAGCCAAACCCCCAATTTAGTCTGATTCGCCAGAGCGTGGCCAGTCGACTCTGTCAGGCCAGTGTTTTGTTGCCTGATGGAATGAAGTTCCTCATTGAAGAGGGATATCGGTCACTCTCAATTCAACGCACGATTTATCAGCACTATTTTCAAGCGCTCAAAGAGAAGTTCCCAGAAAAAGATGACCAAGCATTGAGAGATGATGCGGCTTTGTATGTCGCCCACCCAGATGAGTTTCCCCCGCATGCAACGGGTTCGGCGATAGATCTTTCTCTCATTGATCGTTTTGGAAAGGAGCTCGATATGGGTTCTACAAGTGACGAGACTCCAATTCAAAATCACAATGCCGGATTTACTCATGCAGAGAACATCTCATCCGTAGCGCAAGCAAACCGACAGATTTTAATTCAAGCCATGAGCAGTCAGGGATTTATAAACTATGAATTTGAATGGTGGCATTGGTCGTATGGTGATCGCTATTGGGCACTTAGGTCTCAAGTTCCCTGGGCGATATACGATGTTCTCTGACTCATGGGTCTACTTTACAGCCAATTACGGTTTTGGTCCCATCTCATAACCGTTCCAGTTGCGGAATGTTCCTATGCCGTTAAGGAGCTGGATTGCTCGGGAGATATCTTCTCCGGTGATAATGCCGTTTCGTTTTTGATCGAGAACAAGAGGTTTAAGAAGGGCTCCCGGGTTATAGGTATCGTTGTAAATTTGTAGCCAGCGAGAAACATCATCTCCTAAAACTCTTCCGTCTTGGGTGAGATCCATCGGGAGTGATCCTAAGAGTACTCGATTTCCAGTTGGTGAAATAAGGTTTCCACCGGGTGCCATAATGTTTTTTGCTGAGATCTCAGTCCACGCTCCAAGACAGAGTCGTTTTGAAAGTAAGAGCCGGTAAGGTCCCGCACCACTTCCCCACATTGCGTTAACCGTCGGAACGCCATTTGTTTGAAGATCAGACGCAGTGTTTCCATTTTTTAAGCACTGCACCCGAAAATTCAAACCACCAATTCCGTCACTTGTTGCGCTCTTTACCGGAGTTGAGAAGGTAATAAAAACTTCATTAACACCAAAAAGGGTGTTGGCATTTGACGCATCTCGGTCCTCTAAGGGATCAATAAAGCCATCGATCGGAGAGCTTGTGATAATAACAGGGGTTAAAACTTGATTACTTGAGGTGATAAGAAACCCAGCAGAGATGGTGGAGTTAAGCGCCGTATCATACGCCTTTGCACTCAGGGTATAGTTTCCGTTTGCCAGTGTTGAAGTATCGAATTCAAAAAGCGCACCAGACGTCGGAGAGTTTCCATTATAGTAAACAGTGGCAAGGAGGCGGGTCCCTGCATAGTACTCAACCTTATATACTCCTCCACTGTCAGTAACTTGGGTCTGGAAAGCCACGAGACCTGAGAGGGTAGACCCGGTAGGTAAGGTTTGACCAGCAGAGTTTGTAACTGTAAAGGAGCTCATAACCGGAGGGGTGAGATCGCCATTCTGCCGGAAATACGCACGCACATTGTGGTTAGAAAGAATGTCTAAAAGAGCATAGGGATTTTGTGGACCTTTTGATTGCCCGTTATTAACGATATCGATTAGAGAAAAACCGTTGTTAACGCTAACAGGAAGACTTGTGTCTGAGTCGCAGTTGATGGAGCTTGTTGAGCCTGAGGTGCTACCGATTCCATCAAGCATACCAGCACTTGAATTGCTAACGGATCGTGTGAGTAATGCCGCTCCTGAAGTAATGAATCGAGCGGCGAGGTGTTTGTCACTATTCATTGTTATCGTTAGTGGGTTTTGTGAGCCAGCGGGATTTCCGTTCCAATCAAGAAAACTAGAGCACCCACTTTCCGGGTTAGTAGCAGCGGTCAAAGTAACAGATGTTCCATGGGGATAGGTAGGAAGGTCAGGACTAATGGTCACTGTGCCGATCGTTTGACTAAGACCGAGGAGCTCAACGGTGAGCACATACCCGGGGGCAAAGTTAGCGGTGCAGCTTTTGTTTGTGTTCATCGTAATCGTCAGCGGGTTTTGATTTCCCGTGCTACAACCAGACCACCCAGTAAAAACTTGAGAAAGAGCAGGAACGGCGACAAGGGTAGCTTCACTGCCGGATGCAAAACTTGTTTGGTGGGGAACGATATCGACTCGTCCCTGCCCAGAGCCAATATTTGTAGTTAGAGTGTGCGGAGTTGTGGTGCTGAGTTTCCTTCGAAGAATAGCGTTTCCAGAAGCAATCCAGACCTCTAAAGGACTGGCCCACACTGAGGTAAATCTTCTTGTTGTGCCACCATCAAAGATCTCAAACTGCGTTCCATCCCAATGAAGAACGATTCCTTCTTCACCCACAAGCCAAACATCATTTGCTGCTCTTCCCCAGATGTCGTTAAGAATCGGTATCGTCGGAGCAGGAGAGACTTGGGACCAGGTGGTGCCGTTATAACGTAAAATCAACCCCGTTCCAGCTTTTGTTCCTACGGCCCAGACATCTGAGGCGCTGCTTCCCCAGAGACGGTTGATGCGAACGTTTGCAGCGCCATTATACTGGGGGACCCAGCTTGATCCATTATAGAAATATATAATGTTTGTCGCTTCAGTGTTTGCGGAGTTTGTTCCGGCGGTCCAGATCTGATTTGGTGAAGCACCCCAAATCATTGATGAGACCGGAGCATTTGAGACGATGGACCAGGTGTTTCCATTCCAATGATACAACTTCCCTGCTACGCCCTTAAGAGCCCAGAGATCATTTGAGTTTACTCCCCAAATGTCAATTATCGAATCGAGGTTTGTAAAAGTGCCAAACTCCAAGCTGTATGTTGTCCAATTGTTTCCATCAAAATGAGATACACCGGTATATCCTCCCACCCAAATATCGTTCACTGAGAAACTAAACATACTGTTGTGAGGACGATCGACGTAGGATGATCGAAATGACCATGAGCCACCGTCCCAATGCTGGGCTGGTGTCCATACCGCAGAGGTCCCGGAACCAAAAATCCTCTGCTTACTCGGAGAAGAAAAATCCCTTATTCCCTGACCCCCGGACCATTGAGATCCGTTCCAATGGGTTATGGCACCCAGATTCCCCACTCCCCAGACATCGTTTGGACCGGTGCCGTGAATAGCGCCCATATTATTGTCAAAACCAAGTGTCAAAGAATATGGAATGGAGGTAAACGTACTTCCATTCCAACGGTAGGAGTTACAAAAACTATCCCCCAGCAGAAATACGTCTGAAGGACTAGTGCCCCATACTCCGATAAAGGTGTATATCGTAGGAGCACCAGGAATATTTCCCCAACTTGTGCCATTCCATCGTTTTACCCGATTTGCTCCAACAAGCCAGATGTCAGTATCAGAACTTCCCCACATCCGACGATAGTTCTCAACGCCATCGGGAGCCCCGCTATTTGAAAGAAAGGTCCACGATGAACCAGAAGTATAGCGATAGAGCCCACGATCACTTAAAGCGTAGAGTTTACCTTGAACATTTCCAATAAAGTAAAAAGCAGCTTCTGTTAATTGTGGTGCTGACCAGCTAGTCCCATTAAAGCGAACCAAGCCTTGTCGAGTCCCGTTTACCAAAACCGGCATCCACACATCGTTTACATTTATTCCTGCGATGTCTCCCGTTCCAGCAACACCAGCGCTTAACTGAGGTGGGACAATAGTGGATCCGTTCCATCGATATCCCCCGCTAAACCAGATGTTGTTGGGATCGTTGGCCCACATTCTGGAGAGATCTACTCTTGTGTTTGTCTCACGTCTGATCCAGTTTGATCCATTAAACTGGAGTAGGACGCCACTATTTCCGGCAGCAAAAACATTTGTCCCTGAAAATGCCCAGACCGTGTTTAGTGTTTCACCAATTGGCCACGGATTCTCCCAACAAAACCCATCTCCGATACAGAAATTCTCTCCGGCGATACTTACCCCTGGGGAGTTTCCATCTAATACACTGGAACTGGTTTTTCCGTTATTGTCCTCAACGGTAAGAACGACATTAAAGTTTCCTTGTTGATTATAGCGGTGGGTAGTAACCGGTTGAGTTAAACGCTCCGTCGTCCCATCTCCGAATTCCCACGTGTAGCTTACAATGTTTCCATCAGGATCAAATGACTCCGAGGCATCAAAGATCATTGGTTCTCCGACATGACCATGCCGAAGGACGCTTCCTACATGAGTGATAGGACGCTGGTTGTCTGCAGAGGCTATGGGTGCCGCAAGAATACTACACAGCGCTAGAAGAAGCGTAATGAATTTCAATAGAAGCCGCACAATTATATCGCACCTGTGAAGAGAGATCCCGAATGAAGGGGCTGCAATTTTCGTACCACAAGAGAAAACAGCTTTGGAGCGCTTAGGTAACGGGAAAAAAGATTGTCTTGGAAATCTTATGGAATAATCAGCGCAAAAAATCGTTCTGAGCGGTTTAATTATCCGTTTAACGAGTGAAGCGGCTTAGGGCGAAAGGAAACACTTTTTCTCAAGTCCTTCATAATAGACCATAAACGATATCAATTGGGTGGTTGACTCGGTTAGGTTGTAGAGGTTTTTCGATAAGGAGTTTTTGAAATGATTTTGTTAAAAGAAATATATTTTTCTCTTCTTTCATTGATGCTTGTTTTCGTTCTTGTGCTTCCCGTGCTTGTATTTCCTGTAAATGCTGAAGCAAGTAATTGTAGCACCGTTGTTATTGATAGTGCTGCGTGGCGATGCTGCAACTTCAAAACTCATGGAACAGTTTGCGTTGCAATAGATATAATTTGTTAATAGTGAATATTTCAATAAAACAGGGCTTGCCGATTATTCTCGGAAGGCCCCGCGTCTTGTTTCAATAACTTCTCAAATTCTGATCATTATCGTCAGGGAAGAAGTAGCAGCGGTAAACAGATTCGACTATCGGCTGGGAGAGAAGAAAGAAAGCTCTCTTTAATTCTTTAAAATCCCAAATCGAAGCGATACAAAAATATGAGAATCGGTATCGCGGTAATTTGCGGCAACGTCTTCGCCGCGGATACGTTTGTCGCGGAGAGTTCTCCCATCACTCTCTTCAGTAACGGTTGCGGAGAGCACGCTGCCGAGGGTAATGCCGAGAGATTTCGCAAGCGCTTCGGCTTTGTTTTTTGCTCGTTGAGTTGCTTCTTCAATGGCATGGAGTCGGTTTTGATGATCATCCCTGACGGCGTAGTCAACATCCGTAATTGATCGGGCACCTGCTTTTAGCGCCGCATCAATAATCGCGCTGGATTTTTCAAGGGCTTTGGTTTCTATCCCGATGTAGCGTTTCATCTGCACTTCTGCTGTCGTATCAAGCTTTGATTGACCGGTGGGTGTAATCTCATCTCCACGAGAGTTGATATTTCCCTCTTCGCCAATGACCTGTTTTATGGCGGCAGTAATCGTTCCAGCTTTTCCTTGGAGGACTTTTAATGCCTCGACCGAGGTTTTGCCACTTGCCTCAACTAAAACTGTAACACGAACATGATCGGGAGGGGTCCACGCCCAGGCATCAGCAGAGACTTCGATTTCTTGAGAAGGAGTGCTGAGGGGGGAGGGAATTTCTGCCAGCGCCTGTGGAGAGAGGATCAATAAGATACCAACGAAGATGATTCGGTTCATATTCTTATTCCTTTTCCTTGCCTGTCAACGTTTAGCTGGCCATTAAGTGTTCAATATCATCTTTTGTAATCGGCATTTTTCGCGAAAGCACTTCGCAACCATTATTGGTTATCAAGATATCTTCTTCAAGACGAATACCGATTCCACGAAGATGTTTGGGGATCTTTTCATCTTTTACATCAAAGTAGAGTCCGGGCTCAATGGTAATTACAGCCCCAGGGACAAGGGGTCGTTCATAATGAGACAAAACAGAATCTGTCTCTTCGTGATAATTGGGTGGGATGTCGTGTACATCCAGCCCAAGAAAATGTCCGGTACGATGCATGTAAAACTTTTTGTAGTGACCTGAGCTTATATGGTGAGCAAGATCGCCGCCCTTGAGGGCTTTTAATGAGAGCAAACCCTGGGTGAGCTCTTTTACTGCCGCTTGATGGAGAACTTCCAGGGTGCTCTCTGGTTTTGCTTTTGAAATTGCTGCTTGGAGTGCGCCATAGACAATCTGATAGATATCTCCCTGAGCCTTTGAAAATTTTCCTGAAACTGGAAATACTCGCGTCATGTCAGCGGCGTATCCCCGAAAGAGTGCACCAGCATCAATGAGCACCAATTCTCGCTTCCATAGTGGTTGGAGCCGTGGAGTGTGATGCAGGCAGGTTGCGTTTTTTCCTGAAGCAACGATCGTCGGAAAAGATGGGCCACTTGCACCAAATTGCGAAAAACATTCCTCTATCACCCGTGCAGCATGAGCTTCACTGGAGATATGCTTGAGCCGGGGAGCAACTTCAAGAAACGCATTTGCCGTAATGTCTACAACATGTTTCAACGCTCGAATTTCATAACGATCCTTGATAAAACGGAGTTCGCTTAATAAAAGTCGGGCATCTTTGAGCGTATGTGGAAAACTCGTGCGTGGTCCTGAGCTTGAAAAGAGTTTCCAGATAAACTGATCAACATCAGAGTGAGTTCCGGGAGCATAGTGGAGAATACGACTCTGACTGAGGAGTTTTGGAAGAGCTGTTTCGTATTCCTTAATGTCTCGAACTTCATCCACGCGAAACTTCTTTTTTGCTCGTTTTACACCAAGCCGTTCACCAAGCCATCGCTCCGACGTTGGTTCGCGATCGCGGACAAATAAAACGCTTCGTGGGCCAGAAGAGCTTCCTAAAAGGAGCAGTAAGCTCTCTGGTTCTTCAAATCCGGTGAGGTAAAAAAAGTTTGCATCTTGAAAGTAGGAATGTTCCAAATCGGGAGGACGCCGAACGACGGGGGCTGCGGCGATGAGTAGAGCTTCACTCTTTAGTTTTTTTATAAGACTTTTTCGTCTACTTTCAAAAAGGCTTTCGAGATTTTCTTTTTTCACTGCAGTTGCGTTTTCTTTTCTTTGAAGCATGGCGTAGTATCTTTGCTCGTCGAACTAAAGAAGTTTATAGTAAACAACCAAAATTAAGACGAGAAATATAGGGAATTTCTTCACTCGTCGTTTTTTGGTCTGTTGCATACAGTTTTTAACCGAAAAAATTGCTTTTTAACATTAAGATGCGCGCTATGCACCCAACAACGATGCACTCAACAACGATACTTGCAATTCGCCACCAAGGTGATGTGGTGTTTATGGGAGATGGCCAGGTCACGGTGAATAATACGATTATGAAACACGGTGCAGTCAAGGTTCGACGCCTTCTTGAGGGGAAGATCCTTGCTGGTTTTGCGGGATCCGCTGCAGATTCTTTTACACTTTTTGAGCGTTTTGAAGCAAAGCTAGGAGCTCATGGGGGGCAGTTAGCTCGAGCTGCGGTGGAGCTTGCCAAGGACTGGCGAACGGATCGGTATTTAAGAAAACTCGAAGCGATGATGGTCGTTGGAGATTCCTCCTCGCTCTACCTACTCTCCGGAGTGGGAGATGTGATTCAGCCAGATGATGGGGTGCTGGCAATAGGTTCTGGTGGAAGTTTCGCGCTCTCGGCAGCGCGTGCTCTCCTTCGTGGTGGGAGAGCTTCAATATCTGCTCGAGAGATTGCGGAGATCTCCATGACGATTGCCTCCGAAATATGCCCCTTTACGAATAACCGCTTTCATATCGAAGAGATTAAAGGTGAAAAGTAGTGGAATCTAATCTCAACAAACAAGAAACTCCCGATCATGAGATACTTTTTCTTCAGGCACTTACTCCCACAGAAGTTGTGCAGGAGCTTGATCGTTATGTAATCTCTCAAGACGAGGCAAAACGAGCTGTCGCGATCGCACTTCGCAATCGTTGGCGAAGGCTTCAAGTTCCAAATGAGATCCGTGAAGAGATCACACCGAAAAATATCATTATGATTGGGCCAACAGGGGTTGGAAAGACGGAGATATCGAGACGACTTGCAAAGCTCTCCGGAGCCCCTTTTATTAAGGTAGAGGCTTCAAAGTTTACAGAGATCGGGTACGTAGGTCGAGACGTGGAATCTATTATTCGAGATCTGATTGAGGTTTCTGTGAATCTTGTAAAACGAGAAGAGCGTGAAAAAGTCTATGAACGAGCAAAAAATCTAGCAGAGGAACAACTTCTTGATTTTCTCCTTCCCGACTCCCCTTCTGAGAGTGCGCTTAGTGACGATCGAGAGACTCAGACAGGCACTCGAGAGAAACTACGAAAGATGCTCCAAGAAGGGAAGCTAGAAGAGCGAAGTGTTGAAATCGAAACGACAAAGCAAATGAGCACGCACTTAGAGATCTTAGGCCCTCCGGGGATGGGTGAAGTGGAGGGTCAGCTCAAAGAGATGTTTTCAAACATGCTTCCGAAACAACGCGAACGGCGAAAACTTTCAGTAAAAGATGCTCGCCCAATTCTCATCCAGGAAGCGCAAGAAAACTTACTTGACCATGAATCAGTGACTCGACTTGCGATTCGAAGAGCTGAGCAATTAGGAATAGTCTTTATTGACGAAATAGATAAGATCTGTGGCAAAGATTCCTCGCGTGGTCCTGATGTCTCCCGTGAGGGGGTGCAGAGAGATCTTCTTCCGCTTGTGGAAGGAAGTACGGTGTCTACGAAATATGGGACTGTAAAAACAGATCACATTTTATTTATTGCCTCTGGAGCGTTTCACATCAGTAAGCCCTCAGATTTGATGCCAGAGTTTCAGGGACGTTTTCCGATCCGAGTTGAGCTAAAAAGCCTGACAGCGGAGCATTTTGTAAGAATTTTAAGCGAACCACAAAATGCACTGACGAAACAGTATCAAGCGTTACTAAAAACTGAAGAGGTTACCTTAGATTTTAAACAGGATGGAATCGAGGAGATCGCCCGACTTACCGCTGAAGTAAACGCAAAAACTGAAAACATTGGGGCACGAAGGCTCCATACCCTTCTTGAGAAGCTTCTTGAGGAGGTCTCCTTTCTTGCGCCAAACTACGCTGGTCAGACAATTACTATTGATCGTGCTTATGTCAGGAACCGACTGCAAAACATCGTTGAAGATGTTGATCTGTCTAGGTTTATACTGTAGTTTCTACTCCATAGCTGTAAATTTATTAACGCCTTCTCTGTTGTTGCCGGGCCCTTCGGATTGCAGCAACAGAAAGATTAGCTTGAGGGCTCCATCAATGCGTCAGATTCTTCTCTTCGCTTTAGCAAGTGTCTTTTTATTTTCATGCGGTCGAAAAGAGAACCCACGTCCGCCAGAAGAAACAGCACCAAGTTCAGTTCAATTTCTCACCGTGGTTAGCGAAGTTGATGCGATTGTTCTTCGTTGGGAAGCGCCAACCACAAACGCAAAAGGAGATCCCCTTATTGATCTTGCTGGTTTTGCGGTAAAACGACGAGAGTTAGAAAAAGATGAAGAGGTAAGTTTTGAATTATTAAAGCGCGTGATGCTCCCCCAGTTCAAAAAAGACGATCCCAAAGCAGCCGAGCCAAAGATGACCAAATTTGCATATCGTGACGAGGAAGTTCAGCCGGGGAAACGATATGAATATATTGTTGTGCCCATCAATGAAAGTCGGGTGGAGGGAGTTTCCTCAACCTTGATACGGGTAACATTTATCGGAGAGACAAGCGTCATTGAAACGCTTCAGCTTCCAACGTGAATGGACAAAATCCACACTTTTCTCGTTTCGGGCCACAAAAAGAGTTACATTGTGAGCAAGTAGCGCTTTCTGCTCTTGCTGCACAATGGAAAACCCCACTCTATGTCTATAGTGAAGCTTCACTTCTCGGGGCGCTGCGGAGATTTCAACAAACATTTGTAGATTGCCGCTCACTAATCTGCGTCTCTGTCAAGGCCAATAGTAATCTCTCACTCCTTTCGCTTCTTGCGAAAGAGGGGAGTGGTTTTGATGTTGTCTCTGGTGGGGAGTTGGGTCGGGTGGTTCAAGCCGGAGGCGAGATGAGCAAAGTTGTCTTTTCAGGTGTTGGAAAAACTGATGAGGAGATTCTTTCTGCAATCTCTTTAGGAATATTCATGTTTCAAGTGGAATCGGAAGCTGAACTTTTTCGTATTAATGAGTTGGCGAAAAGCTCTGGGAGAGCTTCCGTGCGGGTAAGCCTTCGCATGAATCCCAACGTCGATGGAAAAACTCATCCCCATATTAGTACGGGACTTCATACTCATAAGTTTGGACTTCCTGTAGAGCAGGCACTCTCATTGTATCGTCGGCACCAAGAATTTTCTCATCTCTCGTTTGAAGGGGTTGGTTGTCATATCGGATCAATGTTGACAGACTTATCAGTATTAAAAGAGGCATTTGCAGAGATCAAGGAGGTGGTTTCTCAACTCCAGAGCTTTCTTCCTAGCCTTTCCGTTCTTGATCTTGGCGGTGGTTTAGCCGTCTCTTACTCAGGAGAGGTTGTTCCCGAAGTGGAGGAGTATGGTGCACTTGTTAAAGAGATGTTTCAAGAGCTTCTTACTGGACCGCGCGGAGTAATGCTCATCTTCGAGCCTGGGCGATATATTTTTGCCCATGCTGGAGTACTTCTTACAAAGGTCCTTTATACAAAGAAGCACTCTCAAAAAACCTTTGTTATCGTTGATGCGGGATTTAATGATTTTATAAGAACCGCTTTCTATCATGCCGATCATGATATAAAAAAGGTCAGTGGCGAGGGCGTAGGAGGAAAAGATTACGAAGTGGATATTGTAGGGCCCATTTGTGAAAGCAGCGATACTTTTGCAGAAAGAAGGAAACTTCCTGAGATCAAAGCAGGAGAGTTTCTTGCGATTTGTGATACCGGAGCGTACGGGTTTTCCATGGCGTCTCACTACAACTCTCGTGGAAATCCTGCGGAAGTACTTGTTCGTGGGGCAGAGAGTTGGCTTATTCGATCACGAGAAGATCTCTCCGTTCTTTTTCACGATGAGGTGGAGCTACTACGGAAAAACAACTTCTAAAAAGCGCTTAAGGGAATGCCCATAACAGAAGTGAAGGTGCTATGACGCATGCTGAAAACATAACTGAGAAAAGTGTCTCGTTTGTTAAGATGCAAGCGACAGGAAATGATTTTGTTGTGATCGATGCTCGTCATCGATTCTCCTTTGATCTCCGTTCGTTTGCTCTTCATGCGACAGACAGACATTTTGGTATCGGTGCTGATGGGGTGATCTTCTTACGACCCTCGATGCGCGCAGAATTCTTGATGACCTATTTTAACCGTGATGGTTCAGAAACGACGTGTGGCAACGGTCTTCGATGTCTTGCTCGGTTTATTTATCAGGGTGGTCTTGTTGGCCCTGAGCAGAGAGAGTTTGAAATTGAGACCAGTGCTGGAGTTGTTCGGGTCCATGTCTATGGCTCAGGAGATCTAGTAAAAGTTGAGGTTGGAACCCCTCTTTTTGAAGGAAAGCAGATCCCCACAGCAAAACCAGGGAAACATCTGGGCGTTCCCCTTTCGGTCTTGGGAGAGACGCAAACCATCTATGCGCTCGGGATGGGAAACCCTCATTGCGTGCTCTTTGTTGCTGATCTTGAGCAGGTCAATGTTCAAGCTTTGGGAGGAGAACTTGAAACGCACGCTTTTTTTCCAGAGCGGACAAATGTTGAGTTTGTGCAAGTTATCGATTCGGATCATTTGAAAATGCGAGTGTGGGAACGTGGGGTAGGGGAGACCCTTTCTTGTGGTACGGGAGCATGTGCGGTTGTCGTTGCCTCGGTTTGTGCAGGACGCTCAAAGCGAGAGGTAGTGCTTACGACGAGAGGTGGGGAGCTGAAGGTGCTCTGGGATGAAAAGTCTGATAAGGTATCACTCATCGGACCGGCTGAAACAGTGTATACCGGTGAGGTGAGGCTTAGTAATTTATTTCGCCATTAGAAATTTGTTAGCATAGCAATTTATTAAAGATTGTAAGGAGAACATGAGTATCTTAGAGGGGGTAATTACAGCATTGATTACGCCATTTAAGGGCACCCAGGCAGAGATTGATTATGAAGCTTTAGAGGGGCTCATTCATTGGCAGATTGAGAAAGGTATCAGAGGATTTGTTGTTGCAGGAACAACGGGAGAGTCAGCAACGCTTAATGCTACTGAGCGAATCGCGCTTGTAAAGCAGGTGGTTTCCTTTGTTAACAAGAGAGTGCCCATTGTTGTTGGTACCGGAACTAATTGCACTAAAACAACTATTGAATATACTCGATCAGCAAAAGAGCTCGGCGCTGATGCGGTGCTGGTAGTTTCTCCTTACTATAATAAGCCAACTCAAGAGGGACTTTTCCAACACTTCTCCGCCGTTGCCAAAGAGGGGGGGATGCCGATCGTTGTTTATAATATCCCAGGACGAACCTCAGTAGACATCTCTATTGAAACCTTTGAGAAACTCTCACGAGTGCGAGAGATCTTTGCGATTAAAGAGTCGAGCGCCTCTGCAGATAAGTTAATGGCGCTTGCAGAAAAAGTAGGTGATAAGTTTGAGATCTTTTCAGGAGAGGATGCGCTTACGTATCTTATTCTCGCTGCTGGAGGAAAGGGAGTAATCTCTGCTGTCTCTAATGTGATCCCTGAAGAAATGGTGGCAATTACCGAGTGCTGGAAAAAAGGTGCACATCAGGAGGCTTTAAAAGCGCAACTTGCGTGTTTGCCGATTACGCGCGCTCTTTTTAAGGAAACAAATCCAGCTCCAGCCAAGGCAGCGTTAAAAATTCTTGGTCGTATTCCAAATGATTCACTTCGTCTTCCTCTTGTTTCAGTGGGTGAAGAAACAAGAAAAACTCTTCAAGGATTACTCCAGTAACGATGATGCAGAGCTCTCTCAACATTTGTCTCGTTGGTGCCACCGGTAAGATGGGACAGGCAATTATTACAGAGAGCAGATCCTTTCAGGAGAAGGGGATATCGAAAGTGCGGATCCTTTCAGGAATTGTTGATGAGGGGAATCCCTGCTTGGGGACGTTAATTCCCGGAGTGGAGCGTCCGATTACGACAGCATGGGAAGCACAATGTTCGGAAGCAGATTTAATGATTGATTTCTCCTCTCCATTAGGGACGAAGCACGCCATTGAAGTTGCCTCCAAAGCGCAGATCCCTCTTTTTGTGGGAACCACAGGGCTAGGACCAGAGTTTGAACCACTCCTTCGTGAGCTTTCAAAACGAGTCCCGGTAATTAAAACTGCAAACACCAGCATCGGGATTGCGGTGATGACCGCACTTGCCGTTCAAGCATCGAGTATGCTGGATGAGAAGTATGATGTGGAAATAGTAGAGATCCATCATCGTGCAAAGAAAGATGCTCCAAGTGGAACTGCAATCTCTCTAGGAGCGGCGATCGCCAACGCAAGAGGTCAGAGCTTTGAAAAAGTCAGTGAGTTGTCTCGTCAGGGAAATCAAGCCCTTCGAAAAGATCGTGCGATCGGTATTCAAGCCGTACGGGGTGGGGACGTGACCGGCGAGCATACGATCTATTTTATTGGGGATGGAGAACGACTGGAGCTTACTCATCGGGTAACGAATCGAAGGGTCTTTGCACAGGGGGCCCTGAAAGGTGCTTCCTGGCTAGTTAAAAAACCTCCTGGTTTGTACCAAATGGCAGATATCTTTTCACGGTGAAGTCTAAGATCCTAAAAGTTTTTATACACTATCTTAGACTTTCACTTAGACCTCTCCTTAACCTAAACTTAGCCTTGCACTTGCTCTAAATTCCACTTAGTGCAAGAGCAAGGCTAAGTTTAGTTTAAGGAGAAGGCTTAAAGACGTGAAGTCTAAGTCTAAGTCTAAGTTAAAACATATAGAATTTGGGCCCTCTTCATCAACAATCAATCCTTTAGTAGTGGGTTGCTGTGTTTGCTTAAAGCCATGTATAGTAAGGAACATTAAGATTCTTTCGTAGGTATTTTTGGAGTGAGAGAAGATGGCAAATCGAATTGTTTGGTGCGACATTCCTGTAGTCGACCTTGATCGCGCGATTCGATTTTATTCAGCAGTGCTGGGTGCGGAAGTAAAGAAGGAATCGTTTCCTGAAATGGCTATCGGTATGTTGCCACATGGGAGTGAGGAGGTTGGCGCGTGTCTTTTTACAAGTGACAACGAAGCCCCAGGCCGAGAAGGTCCACTAGTGTATCTAAATGTAGAAGAGCGGATGGATGACGCATTGAGCGCGGTAGAAAAAAATGGTGGAAAAGTTCTTAAGCGAAAACACCAGATCGGACAGTACGGCTTTCGAGCCGTGATCCTCGACAGCGAAGGAAACCGGATCGCCCTTCATTCTCCAGAATAACAATGAAAATCAAGTCAGAAGAATCTCTAGGAAAAAAATTTCGGAAAATGGCAGAAATAATCGTTATTGAAAAACTCATGACTCCTGCGCCACAAACCGTAGGCTTAGACCAATCTCTTGCTGTCGCAAAAGAGTTCATGGAGAAGCTCGTCGTTCGTCATCTGCCAGTAAAAAGTGGTGGAGAACTTATCGGGGTTATTAGCGACCGAGACATAAATTTTATTCTTGCTCAGTTAAAAGAATCCCCAGAGAATCTTACTGTCAAAGACGCCTATACAAGTGATCCATATATTGTATCTCGAAATACTCCGGTTGCAGAAGTTGCGCGTCACATGGCAGATAATCAGATAGGAAGTGCTTTGGTTGCAGAGAACGATAAACTTATAGGAATATTTACCGTCACCGATGCGTGTCGAGCACTTGCTGATATGTTTTCAGGAACATAACCCACACCAGCGATTAGTTTGTTTTCAAGAGAGATAGGGCGCTCGAGCGATTGTTGAGATCTGTAAATTTCTAAACCCCGGAAAAAACCCACGAAACGTTATATTGATTCGCACATACACCGTGTTGTGTAAGGGATCAATGCTTCCTGGAACAATAAAAACTCGCCCAGAGTCAATACAATAACTCGTAATTGGAAGTCGTTGTTGAAGAAGGAGAATTAATTTCTCAACTCTGTTTTGAATAGAGGAGTGAGTTTTTGAAGGGGGCGAGACGTTCTGACACGCTTGACCAGAACTTAGTCCTGAAAAATCTCCCGTATCAAGGTTGTTGACCCTGGTTGCCATTCTTACCCCTTGATGAACAACAGAGGTGAGTCTCAAGTAGGTATTGAGGACTGAGCCGAGGTCATAAATTGCTGTAAAAAGAAAAACTAATAGGGGAATGATGATCACGATCTCTAAAATCGCGATACCCCGCGCTTGATGGCGAGTGTTTTTGGCTTCGAAATTCTGCGTTAAAAGCAATTTTCGCATTTCATATCTACGGTTATTTTTCCGTAACGAAAGACAATTTCGTCTATTTGAATAGTATAGGGCTGAATCTCTCGGGGTTTCAGCTCTGAAGGTCCGGTGAGTTTAAATTCTTTCCCATCTGGAATTTTTGCCGTTACGGTAATTTCTTTTGCTACTTCCTCTCCATCATTTCGCACCTGCACGGTAATCTCTTTAAGTGTCCGGGTGCGGCTAAATTCCCAGACCCCGGTAGGCTCTCCTTTTACCCGTAGCCTGGTTTTTCGAATGAGTTCTCGTTGTGGAGTAATATTGGGGATCGGATCTTCTTCAGAAACGACGACGCTTGGTTTTGCAGCAGCGAGAATCTCATAGAGGGCGGTATCGTTTAACTTATTTATGAAATTAAAAACATTTTTTCCTTCATTATTGGTAAGTTCAACATCAGCTCCTGCTTGGAGAAGTGGTTGGACAAGATCAAGATCACGACTTTTTGCAGCCATCATTAACGAGGTATTCCCCTCATTGTCTTTAATGTTAACATCTGCATTCTTATCAAGAAGTACCTGAATAACCGCTCGTGCGCCACGCTCTGCGGCGTGAATGAGAGCGCTCTTTCCGTTATTATCACGAACGTTTACATACGCTCCGCGGTCAAGAAGGGCTTGAAGCACACTCACATTTCCTGAAATTGAGGCGTAGATTAACGCGGTACTTCCACTTTTATCCCGTGCGTTTACATAGGCTCCATTTGCAAGAAGCGCATAGACGAGAGAGGTATTCCCGCGCTTACTTGAGTGCATCAGCGGAGTCATTTCATCTCGGTCGATGACGTTTGGATTTGCTTGGTATGAGAGCAGCAAAAGCGCAAGGTCGCTAAAACTATTTTCTGCTACCAGGTGGAGTGCCGATCGGCCTTGTGCATCTTCGATATTTGGATTCATCCCCGCCTCAAGAAGAACTGCGGTTTCATTGAGATGATTGTTTTCGATGTGTTGAAACCACGCACTTTCGTTTAAAACGAGATCAGTTCCGATTAATTTCTTTAGCGGAGAGAAGTAAAATCCCACCGCGCTTTCCGCCTTTAGCAATATACTGGCTAAAGCATTGTGGAAGCCTTGATGGTACCGAGAAAAAACAAGAAACGATAATGCCGAAAGAAGAAAGAGGCAGGAGAGGAGGAGTTTTCTATAGAGCTTTTTTCCTCTTTCTGTTTGCGAAGTATAGAAGGATAAAATCAGCGGTTTTCTTCGTTCGTATTGAACTTCTGCTTTTGATGGGTTTTGAACGTGGCTTTCTAGGACTTTGAGTGCTTCCTCTGCGGAGGAAAATCTATCCTCTCTGTTTTTTTGGGTACACGTAAGGATAAAAGATTCATACCAGGAGGGAATACCCTCGATCTCTTCATTAAAAGTAGGAAACGGTTCGGTAAGATGTTTCGTGGCGAGATCAAACCACGCTTCAGCAACAAATGGCCTCCTTCTAACCACCATCTCATAGGCGGTTACTCCCAAGGCATAGATATCAACCCGCCCATCAATAGGTTCGCTCCGAATCTGCTCCGGAGCCATGTACGCTGGTGTGCCTACGGTTTCCCCAGTCGCTGTAAGTCCCTTATCAAGAGAGTTTGTTCTTGCGAGACCAAAATCGCTTACCTTTACCTCTCCCGTTTCTGAAAGAAGGATATTGTCTGGTTTGATGTCACGATGAATGACGTTTTTCTTATGTGCGTAGGAGAGTGCTTCAAGAACGTGAAGAAGGATTGAGATGATCTCATCAAAGGTTAGTTTGTTTCCGCCCCGCTCATAAATTTTTCGGTGTAAGCTCTTTCCCTCGACATACTCCATGGAGATATAGAAATACCCTTGTTCGGTTTTTCCAAAATCGTAGGTGCGAACGATGCTGGGGTGGGTCAGTTGTCTGGCGATGAGCACTTCATTTCGAAATCGAGCAAACGTCACCTGTTCGCTGACAAGACTCGGGTTAAGAATCTTTAAGGCGATAACTTCGTTTTCTAGTGAGCGGTCAATGACCTGCACCACGGTCCCCATCCCCCCCGCACCAAGGGTGCGAACGACTTCGTATCGCTGATTAATGAGCGATCCTGGCTCAAGGTAAAAAATATCGTTTTTTGTAGGTGAGTCCATCGTTAAGATTTTGCACGTTTTAGTTTTCAATAAGGAAATCGACTACCTAGGAGTGTTTCTTGAGGGGGGTGTGGGGGGTGGTGGGCTTGTTTTTGAGGGGGTAAGCAGTTCAAATGTAAGTGTTTTTTAACGCAGGGGTAAAGAGATTAATATTCCCCCTCTGCGTTAAAAATCCTTCCCCCGATTCTAAAGGTGCGGTGAGAGTACTAAAAATGATTCCACAAATATTGGTTTGTCACCTCATGGTGAAACAAGATCTCACTTGTTTTTACAATACTCCCTAGTTCTTTTGGGCAGCGGTTTGCAGAGGCGGTTTTTCTTTGGAGAAACTTCTCCACACATTCTGCTCCAAGTAATTCAGATACCCACTCACTGCCTTTCATCAAGCGAATGGCGTCGTAGATGTTATCTGGCAAGATGCGGGTTCTCGTCCTACGGTTTTCAGAAGGATCTGCCGTACTGACTGGCCCATCAAGGCCGGTTCTGAGTAATGTTAAAAAAGTCAGATAGGGATTTGAATCAGGAGCCACGGTGCGCACCTCAATTCGTGCTGATTTTTCATTTGCCAGTGGGACACGAATCATCGAGGTGCGGTCCACGGCAGAAGAGCGAATCTGATTTGGTGCTTCAAAGTGCGGATCGAGCCGACGATACGCATTGACACTACTATTCATTATTAAGCAGATATCATTTGCGCTATGGAGTAACCGGTCAATGAAGTTCCACGCCGTTGAAGAGAGTCCATCATCACCTTGCTGATCAAAGAATAGATTTTTCCCATCTTTTGAAAGTGACATATTGCAATGCATCCCACTTCCATTGATGCCCGCGATTGGTTTTGGAAGAAATGACGCGGTTACCCCCATGTTTGCAGCTACCTGCCGAGCGACTAATTTGTAAAGTTGAAGTTGATCGGCAGCAAGAAGCGCATCGCAATACGTATAGTTTAATTCAAACTGCGATGGGGCAACTTCCGGGTGATCCTTTTCATTTTCAAAACCGAGCGCTCTTTGTGCTTCTGCAAAAGCGTCAATAAAGAGTTTTAAAGGATCTTTTGGAAGCGAGTTAAAGTATCCCCCGCTGGAGACGAGGGAAAAGCCATCTCTTGAATTATAATGCTGTTCAGCATTTAATCCTTCAAAGAGAAAGCCCTCGCACTCAACGGAGATATTTGAGGTGATTCCTTTTTTTGCAAAGAGTTCGTCCGTGTAATTTTTTAACATCGCTCGCATGTCGGAAGGATAGAGACTACCATCGCGATCGCGAATAAGTGCAAAAACAATTACCTTCCCCGGTCCAAAAACATCGCTTGGAAGCCACCGAAAAGACCCCCAATCTACTTCTAGTCGGAGATCGGACTCACTAACCTGTGAAAAACCACGTATTGAGGAACCATCAAAGGTGAGATTATCAAATGATTTAACAAGAAATTTCTTGTCGTAATCGAGCATATGAAATCGACCTTCAATATCAGTAAAGCAAACCGTGACTGCTTTGAGCCGCTTTTCATCGGCGAGATATTTTACGTAGTAATCTTTTAGGCTTGAATCTGAAGTTCGTCGTTTAACTTTTTCTTTGGCTTCGAGGTTAATCTTTTCGAGCTCATCGTATGGTATTTCAAGGAACTGTCTTAATTCCATGGCGGGCGGTCCTTTTAATTAATTGTTACGTATATTATATCAAAAAGATTCGGAATAAGGGTAAAAATACTTAAACTTAACATTAAATGCAACAAAATAAGTCTAATTCTGTGTTTTATGATAGGCGGATTCAATGAGATCTTTAAAACTCTCAAAAACAAGCCCGCGCTTAACTTTAAAAGTAGGGGTAAGGAACCCATTTTCTACAGTCAGTTCAAAGGGAATAACTCGAAAAGTTTTAATCGATTCAAATCGCGAGAGGTGAGCGTTTACCTTCTCTATCTCATTTTCGATGATCTTTAGAACTTCAGGGTGAGAACCGATCTCTCCGCTTAAAGAAGAAAGCCGACTTTTTAATGATTCCTTTTCCAAGGAGAGTAACGCAATACAATACGGTCGACCCTCTCCATAAACAAGGGCGTGAGAGATATAGGGAGATGCTTGTAGTTGTTCCTCAATTGGCTGTGGGGCTATTTTTTTACCCCCTGCGGTAACGATTAGCTCTTTTTTTCTTCCAGTAATATAGAGATATCCATCTTCGTCTAATCGACCGAGATCTCCGGTATGAAACCACCCTGCTGTATCCCACTGTGCGTCTGTGGCAAGTGGTCTATTGAGGTAGCCTCGAGTGATGTTTGGGCCGCGAAATAAAATTTCACCGTCGCTTGAGATTTTTAATTCAATCCCCTGAAGAGCGGGACCAACACTTCCAATTTTGTTTTTATTAATTCGGTTAACATTTGTAGCGACACACGTTTCTGTTAAGCCATACCCTTCATAAATGGTAATTCCTAATGCATCAAAAGACTCAGTTACTTCCACCGGCAATTTTGCACCCCCGGAGACGATATGTGAGAAACGTTTTCCAAAAAGGCTGTGTTGAATTTTTCTTCGAAGTGGAGTGGTGAGGAGGAAGAGTATGGACGATTTTAGATGAGGGCGTTTTTTTTCTTTTTGTTGTTGATAACGATCTTTTGCGACAGAGAGAGTAGTTCGAAGTAACATACCCCCAAGGCTTCTCGAAGAGGCTTTTTGGCGAAGTCCTACGAGCATCTTTTCAAGAATACGTGGGACGGTCGGAATAACCTGAGCGTTTGCTTCACGGAGGTCTCGTAATACGGATGCAGCATGAAGATTTGAAGTCTCGCGATCGACAATCGCAGGGAACTTCAGTGCGGTGGTGGTCATAAAGCCGAGATAACCAATTAATCGTGCAAAGGAATGTGCAAGCGGAAGAAACAAGAAGATATCGCCATTGAGCGCAAAGAGGCCCGTTTTTGTTGATTGATCAATATTTGCAAGGTGGTTTCCATGAGATTGAATGACTCCCTTCGGAGGGCCAGTTGTTCCTGAAGTATACACGAGAGAAGCAATATCGTCTTTCATAAGGGAAGATATCTGCGTTGGGGGTGTTTGAGAGAGAGCGGAGTTTTTAAAAATTTCATCAAGTGAAATCACAAGAGGGTGGGGGGAGACTTTTTCAAATGTGATTATTTGCTTAATCTGAATGGAGACGTTTTGTGCGGGTCTGTTTTCTGTGCTTGGAATAGGAAATGGTTTTTGAAGGAGGGATAAGATCTTTCCTACTTGTTCTTTGTTTTCTGCAAAGACTACTGAGGCTTGAGAATCAAAGAGAATGTATCCGGATTCCTCTTCATTGAGAGATTGATACACAGAAACTGAGATCCCACCGACTGCTTGAATGGCGAGGTCAGAAAGAAGCCACTCTGGGCGGGTGCCAGAAATAATAGCGACCCCATCCCCTTTAAGAACGTTTTTGGAAAGCAGATAGTGTGAAAGCTTCCAGATTTTTTTTGAAACATCTTCATAATTGGCGCTTTGCCAATCTCTCTTCCCAGTTTCAGAATTTTCTACTGCTTGAAAATACACGGGAAGTGATGGCTGAGAGGAGGCGATTCGTATGAACGCCTCAGGGAGATTTCGACAAGTTTCGTAAAGAGTTGATTGTATAGGTATTATTTCTGGCATTCCAATGAGAGAGACTTTTAGATTCTAAGAAACGATTGAGCGTATGGATCATTTATATGTGACCCGGGTCGTTCTCAATACCTTTTTTCTTAAGAGCTTTGTACTCTTTTTCAAGCTCTGTATGGTAGCCAAAAATCTCAGGACGACCAAAAGTATCAATCCAGACAATTCTTACCCAAAAAACGGCGATAGAGTTTAGAACCGCAAAGAACAAGACCAGCATCCATGGGGCAGAGATAAGTTGAGTTTCAACCTTATATTTACCCCGTTGTTTAACAATAACATTATCTTCGCCCTCGATATCTAAACCAAGGGACGAGGTATGATAGCGAAGAATTGCTTCAAGAGGGTCGTGAGCCTTTGGTGAGGTATGTCGAAAATCTTTTGCCATAAAACCATCCCAGATGTGTTATGGAGCAAAATTCCCTGATACGGTCCTTTGGGTGAGCTCCTCGCTCTCTAAGTGCTTATTTAGACGTGTAAAAGGGTGAAAAGCGACTATCTTGATTAATATTTTCATAATAGAATATAGGGCCTTGTGTCTCTTAAGCCAAAGAGAGTCTGATATCCAAAAAGGTTCTCATACAGAGTTCTATACAAAGTGGCATACAACCGATACCGCAAACGAGAGAGATTAAAGCGTCAATATACCTTCACCAAAACGAAGGTAGTCGTTGGCTTTATCCTCTCTGCTGCATTTAGTATCTGCCTCAGCACGTACTTCGAACGGTATGGTTTTCTTATTTATCGCCAGGTAAAGACAGTTGTCGCGCAATCTCTACAACTTGATTTGAATTCGCAGCAGGCAGGGCAACCATCAACAACCCCCCTTTTAAAGACCAGAGACTCTAAATAACATTTCCCTCTTTACCCGGAAGAGATTCATTTCTACGTTCCGACGTTTTTTGAAAACCGTTGCGTCACTGTCCAGGTAAGCTATGCTACGAAAGTAGTTATCTGCAAAAGAAATCCTAAGGATGGCACTATGGATGCGTACGAATTTTCACTTACTGAGGAGCAAAAGATTGTCAAAGAAAGCGCGCACAAATTTGTGGAGCGAGAGATTTTACCGATCTCGGCAGCGTTTGACCAATCTGGAGAATTTCCTAGGCAGTGTATCCAGAAGGCGTGGGAATCTGGGTTTTTAAACTTTCTCATTCCAGAAGATCTTGGAGGGATTGGGCTTGGAAGTTTTGATGCGTGTCTTGTTATTGAGGAGTTAGCGTGGGGGTGTGCAGGTATCACAACTTCTCTGGTCGCAAACGACTTAGCGTTGATCCCTATTCTGATTGCGGGAAATAAAACACAGAAAGATCTTTTTATTAAGACGTTAGCAAAAAACGGCACGCTCGCCTCTTTTTGTTTGAGCGAACCGGGTGCGGGATCGGATGCAGCGGGCATTCGCACCCGGCTGGAAAAAACAGATGGTGGGTACAAACTCACTGGGAATAAGCAGTGGATTACCAATGGCGGAGTATGTAGCCAGTACACCGTTTTTGCGACGCTCGATCCACAACAAAAACACAAAGCGATCTGTTGTGTGGTTGTTCCTGCAAATGCTCCTGGGGTGTCTCATGGACCGCATGAGGATAAGCTTGGACAGCGGGCATCAAACACGACAACCGTGTCCTTTGAATCTGTTTTTGTTCCTGAAGAGGCATTAATTGGAAAGGAAGGGGAGGGGTTTGGCATTGCTATGAAAACTCTCGACCTTACCAGACCCTTTACGGCGATGATGTCGGTAGGGATCTCTCAACGGGCGCTTGATTGTTCGCTTCAGTATGCGCGGGAGCGAAAGCAGTTTGGTCAAGCGATCGCTGAGTTTCAAGCGATTCAATTTATGCTCGCTGACATGGCAACAGAGATTGAAGCGTCAAGATTGCTCACCTTACAGTCTGCAACGCTTGCGGATCGACAGATTAAGAACAGTCTTTACTCCTCCATGGCAAAACGGTTTAGTGCCGACGTAGCGATGAAGATCGCCACTGATGCCGTTCAGATTTATGGTGGTTATGGCTACACGAAGGATTATCCCGTCGAGAAATTGATGCGTGATGCAAAGTTGATGCAGATCTATGAAGGCACAAGTCAGATTCAACGGATTGTCATCGCGCGGGAACTTTTGAATAAATAATGGGCAACGAGTTGTTTTTATGATTGAGGGGCAGTTATCTTTGTATTTACCACCTTGTTACAGTGTTGAAGAAATTGTACTTGCCCTCCGGGCAGTGCCTTACTTTTAATTCTATTTCAACGGCAGGTGAAAGAAGAAAAACCCCCACTTTCTAGGGCTTTTTTTAAGATATATTAGTTGAACACTTCGTTACACTATCTTTCCTTCCGATTATTCTATAGCGTCCATCGTGGTAAGATTTACCCTGTGCATGGTAAGTGTCAGGACAAGTAGAGTTCGTTAAAGCTTCTTCTTATTATCTTATTTTAGAAACAATAAATTTTGGGAGAAAAGAATGATACGCAAATTACAATTTCTATCGGCGTTAAGTCTTATATTTGGATTTTCGACAGTAGCGTTTGCTGCCACAGATAACCCTAGTGGGACTGTTACCTTAACTTTTAGTGGAATTTCCGCGGGGGTGGGAGCCAGTATTGGAAAAGGAGAGCTATCCTACAAAGGTTATAAAATCCCTTTTGAAGCCAGTGCGTTCTCTGTTGGTGAGATTGGTATCGGCAACAAAAAAGGGAGAGGATATATTTATAACCTAAATAACCTTAAAGACTTCAACGGAACCTACTCTGCGCAAAAAGCGGGGATTGCTGTGGTTGCTGGTCAAGGATTTGAACGGCTCAGTAATGACGCTGGCGTCGCCATTGAGTTGAAGTCTGAAGAGCTCGGAGTGCAGCTTGGTATTGCCGTTGGCAAGACGAAGATGACGTTGGATTCAGAAGCTCTTGAAAAAGTTCTTGCTGCATTGAATGCACCCGCAAAAAAGACAGCAGAAAGGAGCATCCTTTTTGACACGGGCAGTGCTGACATTGCAGATGCGGAAAAAGCGAAACTGTATGAGCTTGTTAATACGGTCCGAGAAAATCCAGCTACAGAGGTAGTTGTGACAGGGTACACTGATACGCAAGGAACTTTTGAGAGTAATGTAGTACTTTCTCAAGAGCGCGCCAAGAAAGTTTTCGCGGAACTTCAACAAATTGCGAAGAAAAGCGGTTTAAACCAACTTCCGCCAGAGCGAATCAATGTATTTGGTGTCGGTGAAGCTGGCGGCGAACAAAACAAAGCGGTACAGGCGAATCGACGGGTAGATATTGCGATTTACAGCTCGCCGCGCTCTCGAAAAAACATCACCCAGTAGGCACACCTGCCTGTCATCTGTTGGTGAGAATAAATAAAGGGGATGGTTCCTATAATTGTTTCGCTCATAGGAACCATCCCCAAGTTAAAACTTAAAAATAAAAAAAACTGGTACTACCTTACTATTTTTTTCGGCCCTGTGGGCCATTCGGCGATAATCAAACGATAACAATAGAGATTAACAGCTTAAAGAAGCTTATTATAGCTCAGGTCCGAGGCTCGGAGTTGGTACAACCGTAATTTTTTCAAAACTCGGACCATCGTTCCTAAAACTAAACGATAAACAATAGAGATAAGCCAGTTATAAATGTTAACGGAGCAATTATAGCTCACGCCTGAGGTATATCCAGATGCCAAGAAATCTAAAATGTTTCATAAATGGAACAGTAATCGAAACCGGGTGTAGGACCCAAGACGATCTACCTCTCGTTGCTACCCTTTACATGAACTATCTTCTGGAGGGAATTTTTGCTCGAGCGCACTTTCTTTACTCAGGAGTTAAGATTACTGCTGGAACCATCATGTCAAATCACATGCATTTAATCCTCGTAGTAGAAAACCCTGCTGATGTTCCATTGTTTATGGGATACATAAAACGAGAATCAGCTCATGTGATTAATCGTCTTCTGGGAAGAAGAAACCACACCGTCTGGTGTGATGGGTACGACTCTCCGGTGATACTGGATGCAGATAAGGTCATTGACCGTATTGTATATCTTTACACGAATCCCCAACGAGCAGATCTTGTTCAAACAATTGATGAATATCCAAATATCTCTACATGGAAGTTTTTTCTCCAAGGAGGGGGAGAGATGGTGTGTAGGAGAACTCCAAGAGATAGTATTCCGATACTTCCTAACAGAACTTTAAGCTTAAAAGAACAAGAGCTTCTTACCCAACAGCTTCAAGAACAAGGATTAGAAGAAAACACGCTTTTTATTGAACCTGATGCTTGGATGAAGTGTTTCCCCGAGTTTAAAGATGCTGACCCAGACCTTGTTCGAGATGAAATTATTAAGCGTGTACGGAACGAGGAAAGGAGGCTCACTAAAGAGAGGGAGCGACCTCTCTTAGGAGTTCATGCCCTTCGTCTTCAAAGTATGAGAAGGAAGTACCATGCAAAGAAGCATTCAAAGAGAATGATCTGTCTTTCTTCTCAAAAAAGTAGTCGGGTTTCCTATCTTCGCTGGTATAGGGAGCTATCAGCTATTGCAAAAAGGGTGACGCACTGCTGGAGAAAAGGTGACTTTCTTATCTCTTTCCCCCCGGGCTTTTTTGCTCCGAGTGGAGTGCTTTATGCAAATCTCTATCGGGCATTTGTCCCTTTGGGATGAAATCTCTGACCTCCTAAGCGCTTTTTAGAAAGAGGTTGTTACACAAAAGGTTGAGTCCTGTCTTTATTTATCTTAATGCCCCTAATCTTACGCTTGATTTCTTCACTCTATTATATAAATTTAGTTTAATTCTTATCGCAAAAACTTTCCCTTTCCTGGCAACGCTTTTTTCGGAGAATTTTAGAAATTGAATGTCTTCTCGGGGAGTTTCTTTTTAACTAATTAGTAAATAACCCCATACTAGTGAATACTAGTGAATTTGAATTTGAAAGCTAGTTGAATAGTAAGTGAATACTAGGAGCACCGGAAAAATGTCTTGACATTAAGTCCGCACCTTGTTAATGGAGGCTCATGTATCGCACATCTATTATCTTTATTCATACCTTCTTCGGCTTGCCTGGGGCGAGGTAATAAAGATACCGCCCTGGCAGCTGAAAAGGTTGCTAGGGCTTAAAAATCCCTTACAACCTTAAACGCTCCAGTGCAAAGTATGTGCTGCGTATAGTGTCTCTCGGATAGCAATTTATCGGGAGATATTAGCGAAGTGTAATAATTCCTACCTGGTAAGTATTACCTGGTAGACATTACTTTGAGGTATTTCATGAAGATGAAATTACGGCTGTACATAAGCTTCCTTAGTTTGCTCTTAGGACTTCTTTGTGCAGGATTAAATCACTCAGAAGCTCAGTTTGCCCCGCCGCCGCCGAATTCTCCAAAAGATAAAATCACATCCCCCACACGACCTGAATCAGTAACTCCAGAAACAGCACGTAAACTCTCCTCTCTTCCACCAATAGTGCCACCTCTTCCCAGTGTGAGTGGCACAATGGCTGGGACCATTGAGGGAACGTTTAAAGTCAATGATATGGGGAGCGGGACATATACTGTGCCTCTATCAGTTCCGCCGGGAACCGCCGGATTAATTCCGAAGCTCAGCCTTTCTTACAATAGTGGTCAGGGAGTTGGATTACTTGGGCCTGGCTGGGAGATAGAAGGGCTTTCTGCAATTTCTCGGTGTCCAAGAACATTCGCGCAAGACGGTTATATCGCTGGGATAACTTTTACTACGAGCGATGCTCTCTGTCTTAACGGAAACCGTCTGATTAGTGTTTCCGGCGCGTATGGAGAAAACAATACTCACTACCGTACCGAAAGAGAGTCCTTCTCTAATATCGTTTCTCTCGGTCAGAGCGGTGTCGGCCCCAACTCGTTTATCGTATACCATAAAGATTCACTTATTTATGAGTATGGGAACACCGATGATTCGCGTCTTCGCACTTCAGGCACGGCAGGAACGCTTGCTTGGAAGTTAAATAAAGTTTCTGATCGGAGTGGCAATTACCTAACCATTACTTACGCCAACGATCCGCAAATTGGAGAGAATCAGCCACTTAGGATCGATTACACGGGCAATAGCAATACTGGACTAGCACCGTACAACTCAGTTCGTTTTGAGTATGAAACCCTTCCTGCTTCGATGGTGCGCTACATTGCAGGCGGAGCGTTTACGAACCGAAGCCATCTCTTAAAAATCTCGACTTTTACAGGTGAGAGCTCTGCTTGGGAGTACCGTTTTTGGTACAATGCTCCAGAGGCGATAGCTCAAGAGAGGCGTCTTGCTGGAGTCAAAAAATGCACGGCTCAAGGAGTCTGTCTCCCTGCGACATCTTTTTTCTGGGACACGAACAATCAGGATGCTCCACTTTTTTCTGCTGCTTCAACTACCTTAGGCGATCTCTCACCACAGCAGGGTTATGCTAATTCAACAAACAGCTCAATTATTTTCGGCGATTGGGATGGTGATGGAAGAACTGACATTGCAAGGAGTCTTGGTGCTAACACAGTGGCATATTGCTCGACCGGAAGTGGCTTTTCGCTCTGCGATAGTTTTCCTCCAGGTATTGAACCACCTACTTCTGGCTATTATGATTATGCACATTCTCTGCAAACATTCTCTGGAGATTGGAATGGTGATGGAAGAACCGATATCGGGCGGGTTACTTTAAGTTATGGTATCGCGTTCTATCTATCGACACCGGGTGAGTTTCAGTTCTTTGGAAACGTGCCAGGACTTGGTGTAAGTAACGCCTACACCAATGAAAATCGTTATCCGATCATCACCGGAGATTGGAATGGAGACGGTCGGACAGATTTTGCAAGAGTCGGGGAAGATGTCACCAGATTTTATCGATCAACAGGAACTGGTTTTGTTTTAGCTCTTACCCTAAGCGATTTTGCACCACGGCAGGGATTCAATATTTCAAGTACGAATCCGATTCTTACCAGTGATTTTAATGGCGATGGGCTTACAGATGTAGGTCGGGTTGCGGCTGGAGGTGTGGTGGTTCGTCTATCAACCGGTACGGATTTTGGACCACGTATTGTGCTCCCAAATTTCGGAACAGCTCAAGGATTTACTGATGGTAATACCTATCCGATTTTGACCGGTGACTGGAACGGCGACGGCTTGGCAGATATCGCCCGAGTGCGTGGTGAGGTGGTCAGTTTCTGTGAATCAACAGGGGTAGGATTTGCCCCGTGCCGTGAATTAGCTGATTTCTCTCTTGCTCAAGGTTATTCCAATGGAAACACGTATCCGATTTTTACAGGGGACTTTAACGGTGATGGGGTTGGTGATATCGCGCGTGTTTATTCCGGCGGAGTAAAATACTACACGCAAAAAAACGGCGTTTTTTATGGTCCATATCTACTTGATAATTATGGCGCATCGGCAGGATACACCGATGGAAATGTGCACCCCGTAATCGTTGGCGATTGGAACGGAGATGGCTTTACAGATATTGGTCGGATCTCTGCAAGCGGAGTCTCGTTCCAAAATCGAACGACCACCAAAACTAATTTACTTGGAAACATCATAAACGGTCTTGGTCACCGTATTCAGATCTCATATGCGCATCTTTCTAATTCTTCGATATATACCAAAGAAACTGGGGCAGTGTATCCAACGGTGGATCTCAAATTGCCGGTGACTGGGGTTTCCTGGGTAGCGATATGGGATGGCCTTGGCACTCAACAATGGACCTCCTATCACTATACCGGACTTCGAGCAGAGTTAAACGGTCGAGGTTTTTCCGGAGTAAAGAGGGTTGATGCGACCGACCTTAAAACGGGAATCAAGAACTCGACATTCTATAGACAGGATTACCCTTTTCAGGGACAGCCATATAAAACAGAAGTTCGACAGAGTAATGGCAAACTTTTAAACATTAAAGAAGATACTTGGGCATTTATCTCATCTCCGTACGGATCGCACTTTCCCTACATCTCTCAAAGTGTGGAGAGCGCTTACGAACTTGATGAAAGTTTCGTAAAAAGTTCTAGCACCGCTTTTACCTACGATAATTTCGGAAATGTCGTTCAGTCGGTAGGGGAGTTTAATGATGGTTATCGTGAGACAACAACAAATAGCTACAGTAACGATGAAACAAATTGGCTCATAGGAAAACTCGAGGAGACAACGGTAACAAAGTCGGCGCCTGATGCTGAGGCTATTACCCGAAGCGCAAGCTTTGAGTATCTCCCCGATCGGGGTCTTACTTCTAAAGAGATCACAGAGCCAAACGATCCAGAAGACCGCTTCGAAAAGAGTTATAGCTACGATGCCTACGGAAATATTGTTGCTACAACCGTGCTTGCAAACGGTGTTGAAACTCTGCTTGAGGAAAAAACATACGATTTGCGCGGTCAGTTCGCAGTAACGTCATCCAATGCGCTTCACCACACCGAAACTCGCAGCTACGATCCCCGTTACGGTCAAGTTACAAGTATACGTGGGCCTAATAATCTTACAACAACGTTTGCCTTCGATGCGTTTGGGCGATTAGTAAGTGAAACACGAGCTGACCAAACCGTAACCCGCACGCTTTATCTAAAAGCTGATAGTGCATCACCTCCCGGAAGCGCGTACTTTGTAAGAACCGATGTTTCAGGCGAACCCCCGACGATAAAGCACTTCGATGAACTTGGTCGTGAGATTCGAAGAGTTGCTACCTCGTTTGATGGTCGAAAAATCTTTGTTGACCGTGCCTTCGATGAACGGGGAAATTTAACCCATCTCTCAGAACCTTACTTTGAAGGCGAAACACCGCAGTGGAGTGTTTCTGAATACGACAATCTCGGTCGTATCACGCGGGTAACAGCTCCTGGAAACCGAGTGACGACTACCACCTATTTTGGTTTTACCACAACGGTTACAAACCCCCTCAATCAGCAAACGGTAACCACGACAAATAGCCTCGGTAAGGTTGTATCAGTAAAAGATGCAAACAATAAAACCACAACCTATCGCTATGATAGTTACAGTAATCTTACTGAGATCCGCGATTCGCTCGGTCATGTAACACTGATGACCTTTGATGATCGAGGAAATCGCACCTCGATAGATGATCCTAACTCTGGGGTAACGACCTTTGACTACGATGCGCGTGGGCGACTTACTCGCGAGGAAGCGGGAAGCTCAGTAACTACCTTCACCTATGATGCACTTAACCGTATGGCAAGTCGCACCTCCCCTGAAGGTACGGAAACTTGGGAGTATGACACAGCAAGATATGGCATTGGAAAGCTTGCTCGTGTCCGTGGCATTGGGAACTTTGTTGAATCATACGAATATGACCCTCTTGGGCGACTTACAGCCACGCAAAAAGTTATCTCTCGTACTACGTATACGACCCGTCAAACCTTTGATCAGCTTGGAAGAACCTCGCAGCTTCGCTATCCTAGTGGATGGACCATACGAAACTTCTACAATAAGCTGGGCTACCTTAGCGAAGTTCGAACAGCGGCTGACAATTTGCTTATCTGGAAGGCAGAAGCGAGAAATGCTCGTAACCAACTGGAAAAAGATCGTTTTGGTAATGGACTTGGGGCGACTCATAGCTACGATGTTGTGCGTGGCTTACCAAAGCGAATTACGATCTCTGGTATTCACGATCTGGAGTTCACCTTTGATGCGTTAGGGAACTTTTTAAAACGAAAAGACTACATTGTAGGAAAGGAAGAGAGCTTTCAGTACGACAGTCTAAACCGTCTTACACAGGCGCACGTTTCGGGCAGTGCTGCTGTTACCATAACGTATGACGAACTTGGAAATATTACTTCTCGTAGCGATGTGGGGACCTACCTCTATGGTGAGAACGGTGCCGGCCCTCATGCGCTAACCTCGATTAATGGAGCTACTCCTAATACCTTTAGCTACGATACGAGAGGAAATCGCACCGCGTCTCTGAATCAAGCACTTCAGTACACCTCATTTAATCTGCCATATGCAATCATTACGGAGACAAAACTTCTCCGTTTTGCGTACGACCCGAACCGAAAACGCTTTGAGCAGCGAATTGAAGATAGAGGTTCGGGAGCTCTTGAAGAGCGCAGGGTCTACATCGATGGAATCTACGAACAGGTTTTGCGCGGTGGAGCTTTGGAAGAAGTCCACTATGTAAATGGTTCAGATGGAATTGTTGCTATTTACACAACAGGAACGGGAATCCCACCGAAGTTGTCCTTTCTTCATCTTGACCACCTTGGATCAATTACCACGATTACGGACGCTACTGGACAAGTAACTGAGCGCCTCAGTTTTGACCCGTGGGGTAAGCGTCGAAACGGTGACTGGACACCAGCCGCGCAGCCAATTTTAAGTTCAACCACTCGAGGCTTTACGGGGCATGAGCACCTTGACGCTGCTGCGCTTATTCATATGAACGGCCGCGTTTACGATCCGGCGGTTGGTCGGTTTTTAAGTGTTGATCCGGTAATACAAGACCCGTTTAATTCGCAGAGCCTTAATGCCTATAGTTATGTGCTTAACAACCCACTGTCGTTTACTGATCCGACGGGGATGTTCAGCCTTAAGAAATTCTTTAAGAAATGGCTTCCACTAGTCGTCAATCTTGTGGCTAATTACTTCTTGCCAGGTTCTTCTTCTATGCTGAATGCAGCGATTTCAGCATTCTCCTCAAACTTTGTAGGCACACTGGTTAATGGAGGATCTTTTGCTGATAGTTTAAAAGCAGGATTTAGCTCCATGCCGATGGCAGCAATAAATGCGCAAGCCACTTTCATGATGGGTTCGGTAGTTGATGAGCAGCAACTTTTGGTAAGAGCCGTTGCGCACGGGTTTACCCAAGGGGCACTTACTGAAGTGGAGGGAGGAGATTTTCGGGCAGGATTCTTTAGTGGTAGCTTTGGTACCTACGGGGCAGCTTCAGGTAATCTTATCGGCGCTGCACTTGCAGGTGGAGCTGGATCGGTGCTTGGGAAAGGTGAGTTTGCCGACGGGGCGATGCGGGGGGCATTTGTATATCTTTATAATGACAAAAAACATCCAGAAACACATTTTTTCTCGGATAATGATCCATTGGCTGTGATTTCTGGATCTGGCTGGTCATTTGAACAAAGTTTGCAACTTCAACTTCAATTTCAAGTGCCGGGTGTTGATAGTTCCGTTGAAAACGGTGGAATCTATGACGTCAATATGTTGAATCTTTGGTTTGGATATAAGAATGCCCCTCCTATTCCTCACTTTGGAGAAGTTACCGTCAGATTTGGTGCTGACGGTACTATCTATAACTTCACAAATCCTTGGCACATTTTCCACACCGGATTTGTAGCTCGCAAGTTGTTCGTTCGCGACAGTGTACTGTACATGAGAACCATAGGGTTTGGTGTTGGAGGCCAAGCAATGCAATCATTAAATCAAAAGGTAGGCCCGAGTGTCTTTGGAAAAATGAATGAGAATTTTCGAGCCTATCTGAATTGCACGGTGCCTCCTCCATAATGATGAGCCTTTCGGCCATATTGTCGTTAGTCGTTAAAGTAGGCGGAGGCAGACCCTTCCGAGCCAATGGCTTAATTTAGTTCAACGACATTCATTTCATCTTTTATTGTAGAGATGTTTCCTTGCTTTCGTGATGCATTTCTGTTATTATGGAAATGTCAGAAATAAAGGAATACATGCTCCCCTTAGATGATACCCAAAAATCCTTTATCCTTCATTGGGGGGAGATGGGGGGTCGTTGGGGTATTAATCGTGCCGTTGCGCAGGTTCATGCGTTGTTACTTGCGGTAGATAAGCCCCTTCATGCTCAAGATATCTCTGAGACCCTAAATCTTGCTCGGTCAAACGTAAGCACCGCCCTTCGTGAGTTAAAGGGATGGGATCTCATCAAGTTAACCCATGTTCTTGGTGATCGCCGAGAGCACTTTGAGCCTGACCGAAATGTTTGGAATTTTCTTGCAAAAATTGCAGACAAAAGAATCGAGCAGGAACTCATTCCCACCATTGAGCTTTTAAATACCCTTTCTGCAACAACTTCAAAACGATCTGAACATTTAAAAATACTGATCAATGATTTGAAGCAAGCTCTGGAGCTGGGGGTGTCTTTTTATCGTCGAGTACGAAAACTCCCACTTGCTTTAGTAAGGAGGTTATTGAAGTTTGATAGAAAAATTGAGGAATTGCTGGATCGAAAAGCCAGTTAGAGATGAAAGAGAAAACACCAGCCACGTTTCTTACTGCGAATTGGAGTAATCTTGTTTTTCTCTCCTATGAAATCAATGACGCTATGCTACTCCCATATGTTCCGCCCGGACTTGAGCTCGATCGTTATCAGGAGAGAGCTATTGTTAGCTTAGTTGCCTTTCAGTTTTTAAACACCCGTTTGAGCAATATCCCAGTGCCTTTTTTTCATTCGTTTTCTGAGCTCAATTTGCGCTTCTATGTCCGTGATCCTGTTACTTCCGAACGGGGTGTGGTCTTTATTCATGAAGTATGTCCTTATCGGGTCGTTTCATGGACTGCACGGCTATTTTTTAATGAAAAACTTACTATTAAAACTGTGCGTAGCGAGATAACGAAAAATGCTGCCGTATATACCCTCCCAAAATGTTTTCAAACGAAGGAGTCTCTTCTTAAGGTCACGTTTGGCCCCGATTCCAATCTTTCAAGCCAATCAACATTTGAGCATTTTATTGTCGAGCGTTATCACGGCTTCGGTGTTGATCGTAGAGGGAAGACGATTAAGTATCATGTAAGTCATGAGCCATGGCACATTCATCATGCTGTGCTAGAAACTTGTAGTATAGATTTTACCATGTTGTATGGATCGGCGTTGGCAAAGACATTTGAGAACTCAGTACCGTGTTCTATATTCTATTCTCCGGGAAGCCGGATTGCGCTGAGCTATGCCACGGCTCGTCAATGAGGACAATTCAATGAACAGATCAAAGGCACGGGTGGTTATTGTTGGAGGCGGATTTGCCGGACTTCAAGCAGCAATTCAGTTAGGAAAAAGAGATATTTCGACGATCCTCTTTGATAAGACCAATTACCATCTCTTTCAACCTCTTCTCTATCAAGTAGCAACTGGCTCTCTAAGTCAGAGCGAGATCGCTGCACCCCTTCGCTCTGTGCTTTCACGGTATAAAAGTGTCCAGGTTATTCAAAGTGAAGTTGTCAATGTTGATCTTCAAAAGGCATTTATAGAAACAGAAGATAATCGCGTCTCCTATGATTATTTTGTGCTTGCAACCGGAGTGACACATTCATACTTCGGACACGATCAGTGGGAGCAGTTTGCTCCGGGACTAAAAACGTTAGAAGATGCAGCTCTTGTTCGAAACCAAGTGCTTGGTGCTTTTGAAGCAGCCGAGAGGTGTGCTGATCCTGAACTTCAGAAACGATACCTTACCTTTGCTATCGTTGGTGGGGGCCCAACGGGAGTTGAGCTTGCGAGTGCTATTGCAGAACTTGCGCGAAGTACCCTACGGCAAGAGTTTCGAAACTTTGATTCACGTGCTGCGCAGATCCTTCTTTTTGAAGGAGGCGAGAGAATTCTCCCGACGTTTCGTCCCCAATCATCTCAATATGCAAAAGAGGTACTGAAGCATCTCGGTGTTAATGTTTATACAAAGACATTCGTTACTGATCTGAGCGAGGGGACATTGCAAATTATTAAGGAAGGTGTTGAGAAGGCCACCATTTACGCAAACACCATAATCTGGGCGGCAGGGGTAAAGGCTGCTACGTTGGGAAAAATAGTTTCTGCTACTTCTGGGGTGGAGACAGATACTCTGGGAAGGATTAAGGTTAATCACGATCTCGCTCTTCCCCAATTTCCTAATGTATTTGTAATCGGCGATTTAGCTCATTGTAAGGATGGGAAGGGAGAGCCATTACCGGGTATTGCACCCGTGGCGATTCAGGAAGGAAAACATGTTGCCCGAGTAATCGCGGCAAGTATTGATAACAAAAAAAGAAAACCGTTTCGTTATCATGATAAAGGAGTGATGGCGGTCATTGGTCGGGGAAGGGCCGTGGTTGAATCTCACGCACTGCGCCTACAAGGGTTTATTGCCTGGATTCTGTGGGCAATCGTTCATATTTATTTTCTTATAGAATTTGAAAATAAAATGATCGTTTTTTTTCGCTGGGCATGGAACTATCTTACCAACAAGCGTGGTTCAAGACTTCTCTTCCCTCGCAAGAAAGCAAGCAATAAGAACGGTTCTTTACCGAAAACATAGAGAAGAAAAATTGACACCTGGCATATATCTATCGCTAATGCTAAGAAATGAAGCCGAAGAACATTTGGAGCTAAGTACTCTTTTTTATGAAAAAAATATTAGTCGCTCTTAAGCGCGTTCCTGATTATCAGATCGCTGTAAAAATCGCACCCGATGCCAAAGGAATTATCACCGAAGGGGTGAAGTGGATTATTAATCCGTTTGACGAAATCGCTGTTGAAGAAGCGTTACGGATTAAAGAGAGTAAGGGTGAAGTTGAAGTTGTGGTGGCCTCAATTGGTCCTTCGGGAACTACGGAACAACTTCGAACTGCAATGGCGATGGGGGCCGATCGCGCCGTGCTTGTCGTTACAGATGAATTTATTGACTCTGATGCTGCCCATCGAATATTGGCGGAGATCTATAAAAAAGAATCTCCCAATCTGGTGATCATGGGAAAACAGGCGATTGATTCCGATGCCAATCAAACTGGACAACTTCTTGCAGAACGACTCTCGCTGTCGCAAGCGACCTTTGCTTCAAAACTCGTTATCGATGATACCTGGAGTAGCGCTACCGTAACTCGTGAAGTTGATGGGGGACTTGAAACAATTAAGGTCTCACTTCCTACGGTGGTCACCACGGATCTACGATTAAATGAACCTCGTTACCCTTCACTTCCTGGGATCGTCAAAGCAAAGAAGAAACCTCTTGAGGAGATTCCCCTTGCTTCACTGGGTATTAATGCAGAGCCAAAGGTGCGCGTGGTGCGGATGGAAGCTCCCAAAAAGCGTCAAGCCGGAGTGAAGGTGGGAAGTGTTTCTGAATTAGTTGGGAAGTTAAAGAACGAAGCAAAAGTACTGTAAAGGAGCAACGGCGTGATACTTTGTTATATCGAGCACCAGAACAATAAGTTAGGAAAAAGTTCGCTCGTTGCGATTGAAGCGGCACTCATTGCAAAACGTGTTCAAGGCTACAAGAAAGTAGTCGGTGTATTACTTGGAGGTCAAGGAGTAGGAGATGCGGCCACAGAAACATCTTTCTACGGACTCGATGAGGTAGTTTATGTGGAGTCTCCAAATTTATCGCACTATCTCGCACTTACTTTTACCTCAGCGCTAAAAAAGGTCATCGCTGAGACATCTCCCGAACTGGTAGTGGCGCTTGCCAGCTCTCAGGGAAAGGATCTCTTCCCACGAATTTCTGGATTTTTAGAAGCGGGTCTTGCGAGTGATGTTGTTTCAATCAAAGAACAACATATCTTTACCCGACCAATGTTTGCTGGAAATATCTTTGCCGATGTAGAGATTACGACTCAGAAGAAAGTGGTCACCATTCGAGGCTCAAACTTTGATGCAGCAAAGAAAGCTGCAACGGCTTGTCCTGTAAAGAAACTCTCGATCACCGTAGAGGCAGGCGATTTACAACAGTTTGTCTCTTTTGAAACGACAAAAAGCGAGCGACCAGAGCTTACAGAGGCTGATGTTATTATTAGTGGAGGTCGAGCGCTAAAGTCGGCTGAAAATTTTGAAAAGCTAATTTTCCCCCTTGCCGATCTTCTTGGAGCGGCGGTCGGTGCCAGCCGCGCGGCGGTGGATTCGGGTTATGCGCCAAATGATTGGCAGGTGGGTCAGACGGGAAAGATTGTTGCTCCGAAGCTCTACATCGCGATCGGCATTTCTGGTGCGATTCAACACCTTGCGGGGATGAAAGATTCAAAGGTCATTGTTGCCATTAATAAGGATGCCGATGCGCCGATTTTTGAGATCGCTGATTATGCTCTGGTTGGCGACCTCTACCAAGTAATCCCCGAGCTCATTGAAGAGATAAAGAAAGCAAAAGCGTGATCACCCCGGCACTTCGCCAGCTTGTCGTTTTGTTATTGATTTTTGTAGTTTCATGTCGTGCGGAACCAAATACCGTAACGATGGAATTTCATCATCCAAATGGCGACAAAAGTCCCTCGATCCAGAGTGAGATGATGAACACGCCAGAGTTACGAAATCTAGGAATGATGTATAGAAAAGAGCTTCCTGAAAAAAGAGGAATGCTTTTTATCTTCCCCAAAGAAGAGCCCCGCCACTTCTGGATGAAAAATACTTACATTGAACTTGATATGATATTTCTTAATAAAGATATGGAAGTAGTGTCAGTTCTTTCTCATGTTCCACCCCTGACAACGGAAGGGCGCTCGAGTGAAAAGCCCGCGATGTATGTTCTTGAAATTGGTGGCGGGCTTGCAGCGAAGTGGGGGATTGTGCCCAAAAGCAGGCTAAAAATAGCAGGTTCGATACCCTCCGCATTGAATTAGCCAATAATACTCTTCGTTTCTTTAAGCAGACCCTAAAATTTGTCGATAGATCATAGGGGTTTGGTAAAAAGGTGTCTTGATTTTTCAATGAAAAAACGAAGAAAGCGAAAATCGAAAGTTGATTCGACTGAACTACAACTTCAGGCGCTTCAAGCTGCCGCCGAGGTGTACAGAAAGGTTCGCGAAAGACAGAAGCGGATAGAACGCTTTGTTATCGGGGGTATTTTTAGCTTTATTTCATTCATTGCGATCTGTATTTGGTATACAGATGGAAAGCTTGCTACTGACACCATAACATTTCTTCGTAAGTTCGAAGGTGCTGATGCCGATCCATCACCGAGTCCCACGCTTAACTGTATGCATCCTCGAAACAAAAAAACAGCGTACTGCGAAAATAGAATTTTAGAGCAAAAATCCTCATGGCGAGAAATTACCCGCTTTGGTGGAAAAGCAAACGCCTTTCCCTTATACGGAAAAGATAAGTAAATTTCCCTACAAAACACGGGATCTGATCAGATCTGTTCTCATTAGATCGCACTCCCTAGCGCGATAGATTCTTAGGATACGTAATCTTAGGGCCGACAGTAAAGAATGTAAGAGACACCTGTCGTTGCGAGCCGGGAGGCCCGGCCGCCGGGCGAAGCGAAGCAATCTCGAACTCTTGTCTTTATTCGAGATTGCTTCGCTTCGCTCGCAACGACAGAGATGGCATTCACGTGGTTAGAAGCTTTTGCTGATTCGTAACACTATTTATAGGGCACCTATGGGGGTTCTTCGTTTTCTTGTAGTTTTTCTCGCCAGTCAACTTCTTTTTGGATTATTTGGAGCGACTACTTCCCTTGCAGATTCTCACTCAGTAATCACTCGTGCCGTTGGAGCTCGACTCTGTGGGTATGTATCAAAACAGTGGACCCTTGGTTCGATTGTTTCTGGTTCATTTGTTACCCATAGTGAGTATATCCGAATGCTTGAAAACCCATCAAAAGCAATGCGTCGCGAGATGAAGAAAAAAACGAGAACAGAGAAAATCGCTCATCTCAAAAGTGAAGTAGGAAGGTATAATTCACAATGTGTAGCACTTTCAAAACCTCGAATTTCTCTTACCCGGCTACCAAAGCTTGATCGTATTGTCTCAGGTGCTCATTCTCCAGCACAAGCGGAACTTGCCAGCACGGGGGAAGCCCCAACGTTTTCTGAGCTTAGTTCTCGTGGGGTAGAGAATGTATTTTGGCGCCCAGGTATTGTCAGCGCAATCCTTTCTGGAAAACCAAGCACGGCGCAGTGTCGAGAATTTACCGGAAGCGGCCCCGATGGAACTTCCGCAGGAGATAATGGATGCTTGATGACGCAGCGCACAGCGCTAGCATTTAAAAGCGTTGTTGATGAGGCAAAAGATCTTTGCATCCTTCAAAACGTCTTTACGGAAGAAGCGCTTGCATCGGAGGGAGCAAAACTTATTTCTGGAGCGCTTCCTAGTGATACGAGAAAACTTCTTGAACCTGGAGCGACAAAGCAGCTCATCAAAGCGAGCTTAAAAAACACCGGCATAGGAAATCGAGATGTGTATATGCAGATTGCATCGCTCAGTCAAAATGCTGCTGCAGACAAGCTCTATCATGTAAAGCTCTGGCAATGTGTGCAGGGTATACCAAGAAGAGCAGAGGTCATTACCGTTTCGCAAACTGGAGACTTTGTGGCGGATCTTCGGGTAGCAGATCCTTTCGAGCGTCAATCGCAATTTCTTACGGGGAAGCTTCATCTTCAGTCAAATGGGGGATTTATGTTTGATCGCTCTCGTGCTCGATACGCACGAACCATTGCTGGGGCGAGCACCTTCTTTTCTATCTCTGATGTCACAGTTGATGAGCAGAACCTTCTTCATGTTCGATCGTACAGCGGTTTTTCAAATGGAAGCAGCACAGAACGCTCTACAACGCTTTCTCGTATTTCAGGAGAGAGGATTTCAGGAATGAGGTTTCTTGAAGGTGCTCATCGATCTCAACTGAGTGGGAGTGGAGTGCCTCGCGTAGAGAGAGAACTTGGAGTTGATTATCGTGCTCCTTATTACGTAACGGATCGCACCTCACCCCTTCGCTCGCTTCTTCGGTCTGAGAAGTTTTCTAATTCATTTTACAACACCAAACCCACCCTTGCGGTTGATCTTAGTGGATACTCTTGTACTGTTGAACCCGATCTGACGATAGAATTTGACCTTTCAAACTCAACTCTTCGCAGCAAAGTTGCCCAATGTAATGGAGGCGACCTTTCAAACTTCAACTATTGCGGAACACAACGCATCATGGCGGCACGCATGTATGCAGCGAATCGCTGTCGATAGTTTCTGTAAAACTCTCCCTCTTAATGAAATAATCATCTTGAGCGTTTACAATCTTTCTGAAGCCTTTTTTATTGAACCACAGAGGCGCAGAGACACAGAGAAAAATGAAAATAAATAAAATACTGGCATTATTCCCAACGCTGTGAGGATTATTGCGAGCTTAGGATCGTATTTAAGAATGATGTTGAGTTTGGAAGGTTGATTTATTTTTTGTCTTTCAACTTTAGAAAACGCGCCAAGAACGCCCCAATGTGGGCAGCAATTATTCCTGGGATAGTAAGAATAGCGAAGAAAATTAATCCTAGTGGCAACATGTTTCCGATTCTTTGAGAGATAAGTAACCATAAACATTGTCCGACTATCGGCATTACTCCCCATCTCCACGCTCTTTCTGGTTTTAGATATCCAAAGAGAAGAGAAATTACGCACATCATTGGAATTCCTGCTGAAAAGTAGAGGCTTGAGTCCCATGCTTCATGCTTTTCTCCAGACACTTTCATAATAAGGATCCATACGCCGGCGCCAAAAGCCAACGATATTGCGTAAAACAAACGGTTTTTCAAAATCTCGCTTTTAGAAGTGTTCATCAAGATCTCTCCAAAGTGGTAACTTTAAGGTTATTCAATGATGCTGTTTAATGCCGCAATAAGCTTTCTCGTTATCGGCCCAGGGGTGCCCGTTCCGATAATGTGATCTTCTATGCGCACCACGGGCATGATTTGGATGGTGGTTGAGGTGATAAAGACCTCATCTGCCACTTTGAGTTCTTCTGCAGTAAATGCTTTTTCTGACACCGTTATTCCTGCCTGGGGAGCGAGTGTCTTTTGGAGATGGTCTCGATAGACTCCAGGAAGGATCTCCTGAGTTAATGGGGGAGCAAAGATAATGTTGTTTAAGATCATAAAAACAGAGGAGCTAGTACCTTCTGTAATTGCATTAGTGTTACCAATAAGTGCTGCTTCAAAAAAATTATTTTTTGCGGCATCATTTCGAAGAATAACGTTAGCAAGGAGATTTGTTGTTTTTAGATGGCAATATGCCCAACGAATATCAGGCCGGAGACAGATGGCGACTCCTTGTTTGCGTTTTTCTTCGATGGAGTGTTCAAGAAATTCTCGAAAGGTAACAATGCATGTTGGCGCAAGTTGTTTATGGTAGGTAAGCTGTCTCTCCTGAACGCCTCGAGTGACCTGAATGTAGATAAGAGTTTTCTGAAACTTAGCTCTCTTTAATCCTTCATCAAGTATGGATGGGAGCGATCGTAGAAAGTTGTTTGCAGAGATCTCCAGTGCGCTCAACCCAACTTGAAGGCGGGTAAGGTGTTCAGAGAGAAGAAAAGGCTTCTCCCCATAAGCACACACGACCTCGTAAATGGAATCACCAAAGAGAAGACCTCGGTCATTAATGGAGATTTTTGCCTCGTTTAGTGGACCAAACTCGCCATTTAAATAACAAAGGTCGGGCAAAAATCCTCGCTACTTTCGCTCATCAAGGGCGATGTAAGATGATTTCCTTTTTCCGGTGTAGATCTGTCGTGGTCGTCCAATGCGGGTTTCTTTCGAATGGAGCATCTCGCGCCACTGAGCGATCCAGCCCGGGAGTCGACCAAGAGCAAACATCGCCGTGAAGCTATTAATCGGAATGTTGAGCGCGCTGTAAATAATCCCACTATAGAAATCAACGTTTGGGTATAGTTTTCTTTCAATAAAGTATTCATCTTTCAGAGCAACCTCTTCAAGTTGTAGGGCAACATCAAAGAGAGGATCTCCGCTTTTTAACTTAGAGACGATCTTGTGACAGTGTGTTTTTAATATCTTGGCACGAGGATCGTAATTTTTATAAACGCGGTGACCAAAGCCCATCAGACGAAAACCACCATCTTTTTGCTTTGCAAGGTCAACGTATTTTTTAATGCTCCCACCATCGCGAACAATTGCTTGGAGCATCTCAATGACTTCCTGATTTGCACCTCCATGAAGAGGTCCCCACAATGCGCTAATGCCGGCAGAGATACTTGCATAGAGGTTTGAGAGACTGCTTCCAACCATTCGCACAGTAGAAGTTGAGCAGTTCTGTTCATGATCAGCGTGGAGTATTAACAACAGGTCAAGAGCTGCGACCACATCGGGGTCGATGTAGTACTCCTCAGCGGGCGTTGCAAACATCATGTTTAGAAAATTTGCACAGTAGGAGAGGCTGTTGTCAGGGTAGATAAAAGGATGTCCAACAGATTTCTTATATGCAAAAGCTGCCATCGTGGGGAGTTTTGCAAGGAGTCGGATGATTCCGAGATCCTGTTTTGCAGGATCTCGCGGATCTTCCCAGTCTTGATAGAAAGTATAGAGTGCCGATACCACTGAGGCAAGAATCGCCATCGGGTGTGCATCGCGAGGAAACCCATCATAGAAGCGCTTCATATCCTCGTGAATCAGTGTGTGACGAACGAGGGTTTCAGTGAATGTTTGCAATTGTGCTTTATTCGGAAGCTCTCCATAGATAAGAAGATAACTGGTCTCTACAAAGGTGGAGTGCTCGGCGAGTTCTTCAATGGGGATTCCTCGGTAGCGAAGTATGCCCGCCTCACCATCAAGATAGGTTATGGAACTAAAGCACGCCCCAGTGTTTGCATACCCGTGATCCATTGTGATGTAGCCGGTATCTTGCCTGAGACGGCTGATGTCGACGGCACGCTCATTTTCAGTACCAGAAATGATCGGAAGCTTAATTTTTTTACCGTCAGGGAAACTAACTTCTGCAAATTCTTCTGCCATTTGAAATCCACCTAGTTGCTACAAGCCTTTAGAAGAGAACCATTTTGTCAATATTAAGATATAGTTAAATCACGGGATGGTTCATTGATAAAGAAGCAGGATTGATAGATTTATCAACTTATTTAACCGATAAAGTTACATAGAAATTACTATTTCCCCATTTTTCTTTAGGGTCATTGCCGTTTTGATTAATATAACGACAAGAAGCTACATCCTTAGTGTTAACTCCAAATCTCTGAGTTAATTAGTCGTCCTTAGGCCCCTTCCGAGATCAAGAACAAGGCTGAATCTGCCGATAATTAACTTAAGTTTTCTGACCTAAGTGCGGGTGGCGAAGCGAGTATGAGTTCGATCCTTAGTATTATTATTGTAACGGTCTCCGTCTTTGGCGGTTTTGCCATGGCGCATGGACCGTTTCATGTCCTTTACCAACCCTCCGAATATGTAGTTATTGGCGGTGCGATGCTTGGTGCTCTTATTGGGTATGCTCCTCTTCCTACGTTTTTTCGGATTATGAAATCCCTTCCCAAAGTTTTTAAAGGAAGCGGCATTGATAAAGCAACTTACACCCAATTGATGGGACTCCTCCTCACCATTTTTAACGTTATTCGAAAGGAAGGCGTTTTAGGGATTGAAAAAGATCTCGCCGATCCTCACACCAGTGAGCGCTTCAATCGGTATCCAGCAATTGCTCATAATCACCACGCGATAGATCTCCTTGTTGGTTCTTTACGGCTTTTTGTGGATGGTGTGGTGAATGCATTTGATCTTGATAAATTAATGGAAACTGAGATTGAAACTCATCATAACGAAGAAGCAGTTGTTCCAGCGCTTGTAAATAAAGTATCTGACGCCGCACCTGGTATCGGTATCGTTGCTGCGGTGCTTGGTATTATTATCACCATGAACCATATTGATGGTCCACCGTCAGAGATCGGCCATCACGTTGCTGCTGCTCTTGTGGGAACATTTTTAGGAATTCTGATCAGTTATGGGTATCTCCAGCCCATTGCCCAAGGGATTGAGTCCATTAATCATGAAACACACGTTCTTCTCAATTCCATTCGGGCTGGCGTGGTCTCGTTTGCTGGTGGAGCACCTCCCCAGGTGGCTCTAGAGTTTGCAAGAAAATCAATTGAAAGCGCGAATCGACCCACCACACAAGAGCTTGAGCAGATCGTGCAAGATGCTCGAAAGGGGTAAGAAGCTAAGGACAACGCACTACGTAGAAGACCATGCCGGAAGGACCAGACGGAAAAACAATTATCATCGTAAAAAAGGTCTCCGGTCACGGGGGGCATCATGGTGGTGCGTGGAAGGTAGCGTATGCCGACTTCGTAACGGCGATGATGGCGTTGTTTATGGTGCTCTGGTTAGTCAATTCAGCTTCCGTGACAACACGAGAAGCGATCGCCACTTATTTTAAACGTCCCGGTGTTTTTGAAAAAGGTTCTGGCACTCCACTTGAAATTGGTGGTGGGGGTATTTTAGGCGATACTTTTGCTCCTCCTGCTGAATCTGACTCGCAGATTGCTCCCAATAAAAAAATCTATAAAGATGAAGAAGGAGAAGAGATTCCGTCAAAGCTCACCAAAGAACAGGAACAGCAGCACGCAAAAGAGGAGGTTAACTTCGAAAAGATCGCTACCGAGCTTGAAAAGTCCATCGAGGCCAACAAAAAGGCGGTAGACGGTTTCTTGGGAAATGTAGGAATTAAGGTTGACCAACGAGGACTTCATCTGGAGATTATGGATACGGCAACGACTTCGATGTTTTCTGTGGGAAGCTCTCAAGTGCTTGGGGAGGCGCAAGAAACACTGTTAAAGATCGCTACAATCTTAGGAAAACTTCCAAACCCGATCGATATTGAAGGGCACACCGATGCCACACCATTTCGAGCTTCTACAAAAGAGCGATATGATAACTGGAATCTTTCAGCAGATCGCGCAAACGCTGCGCGCCGGGTGCTTGAAGCAGCGGGGTTGCAAAGTTGGCAAATTGCTCGTGTTGTTGGGTATGCTGATAAGCGACCAAAAGCCCCAGACGATCCTTTTAATCCCTCAAACAGAAGAATTACGATCTCCATGCGCTATACCGAGCAAGCTGCCGCCGCACTCTCTGGAAAGCAAGTAGTGGAGACCGCTCCTAAGCCGATGCCAGCTGTGAAGGACGAGGGTATTCCAGGCACAAGCTCCAGGGAGGCAGTTGAAAAAGCACCTCCAGTAAAAACTGAATCTCTTCCCCTTGAAAAAACACCTCCGGTAATTGAAAATCCTGTATTAGAAAAACCTGTGTTAGAAAAAGTAGTTCCTCCCTATATCAAAGAGCTACAAGATCTAACAAAGAAAGAAAAAGAAGAAAAAGCTGCCGCTACCCAAGCTCTTCCTGTTTCACCGGAGCTTGATAAAGAAAAACTTCATATCGAGATAGAAGCTACCCTTCCTGAGGGTCCACCACTTAATGACAAAGCATCGCTCCCCGTTGAATCAAACGCTTCAGAAGAAGCGCCCACGCCTCCTGCAGGAGCACCTCCAGGGTGGCAATCTGAGGATAAAATCTTCGGAAACGAAAATCCGTTCACTCCTTAAAACTGCTCTAGGGCTGTTCTATTGAACTTCCCTGTCGTTGCGAGCGGAGCGAAGCAATCTCATAC
>CAZDIO010000116.1:0-63530 GCA_964505555.1 uncultured Bdellovibrionales bacterium | reverse complement strand
TCCCTTCTTTTCGGAACTTGTTCCAAAAATCTTCATCTCAACCTCTTCAAGATCCCCTGCTTGGCGTTTATATCCAGGAAGACGTGCCGTAATTCCCAAGGTTGCCCGTTCTTTTCGTGTCATCTCAACAAGCTTCAAGATCCGTTCCTGACGATCTTGTCCGATACCACGAAGCGCAATCTCCAATAGATGCTTGAGAGAAATCAGCACAACAGATTTATATACCACTCCATTTTGCAGTGCCTGTTTGACATCAGTGCTCGCTTCTCCCTTCTCTACTGAGGTAAGAAGTTTCTTATGAAGCTCCTGTCGCCAATGAAGATGAATTTCGGAGATATGACCATCAAGCTCAGCAAGCTCAGCCACACTTCGTTGTTTTTCTGGTTCCGCATAGAGGATTTCTAACCAATCTCGTAATCCTCGCGAAGCTATCGGCATCCGGTGTGGAACAAACACACGTCCAAAGTCAGCATGACGTCTGGAACAGATGATCGCCTGACGAATATTGAGCCGTAGCTCCCCATTATATTCGGTGTGGTAACTATAGATTGATTGAATCACCGCCCGTGATTGAAGATGCGGAAATCGAGAACACTGACTATAGCCATTGTGAATTCTTTTATAAACAAGACTCTTTCCTGCCTCAAGCGCAAGATACGCAGAAGCAACCGCTGTTACGGGAAGAGCCGCTAAAGATCTTCTTCTCTCCGCAGTGAGCGAAAGTACAAGGATGGCACTCAAGCTCGTAGGATCCCCTACAAGCTCCTCAAGTTGTTTTCGTTCTTTATGAAAACTTATTTTTGCATCTTGTTTTTTGTCTCGATAAAATCGAACCAGCAGCCGATGCGCCTCAAGAACAGCACGGAGTCCCTTTAATGAGCTTACCTCTAAATTTTCCTTTACATTTGTAATATACCCCTGATCGGCAGGGCGTTCTTGTCCCTCTGGTTTATTCTGTTCCGGTTCATCATCAGGAATTTGTTCCTCCCCGACAAAACTTGGAAAATCTTTGTGGGCAAGAATTACCTGAATAAGTTCAAGATTTGTTTGGTTGTAGGCCTGTCCTTCTTTGAGGACTTTTACCAATTCATGTTTCTCTGCAACGCTTTTGTCTTCTAATTGTGGACAAGCAAGACTTGGACAACTCAGATCTGAACCACTTATTCCATTGTTGGGTCGAAACGGCCCATAGATCCCCGAATAAAACGGCCCCTTAGCACGAGAACAAATTCCCAAAACATCTTTGGTAATATGTGGTTGTAGAAGTTTAAACCCAGCAGCAAATCCGATCGCACCGGCAATAAGCCACAGGAACCAAAAAGGAATAAAAATAAAGCCCAGTCGAAGAATGGAGCTAACAACAGCCTCTTTTACAGAAAGAAACCAACCACCAATATCAATGATCGCTTCTGCTGAGCCCGGAGCCCCCTGATAACGATCAGGATCTATAAAAACATCAACAACTGTTTTTGAAAAACTCCAGTACCGATCCGCGGTGCCTTTGCCAACCGATCGCTCTAACCAGTTTGCTCGTTCCTCAACACGGCGCGCCGTGTCCTGCATCCAGTTGATTTTTGTGTTGGGAGATGACTCTACGGCAGATCGTGGAAGGATCACGGAGAAAAAGACAAGGAAGAGCAACGAAGCGAAAAATGCCGACAAGAGCCCAATACTCCCTAGCCGACTTTCATCAAATTGGCTTCTTAACTGAGAAAGCTTCTTTTGATAACGTGAACCCACAATATTACAACCTTATAACCGGTATACGGCCCGAGGGCCTATTCCTTAAACTGCTCTCTTATAGCACAAAACATGACAAACTTCACGAAAGCGCTCTTATCCAGAGGAGTCCCTTCGTCCTATCCTGTTATGGAGCGAAGGCATTATACCGTAGAAATATTGTGTAATATAGTGTGTATTACCCTAAGATAATTGAAAGCTGACCAGTTTATCACCCCTGCCAAGCTGGGGTAAAATTTCTTGCATACACAACCTAACCTTTTCAACTATTTGAAAACACTGCGTTTATAATAATATTTTTTTACTTAACATTCCTTCCTTTCTTTAGAACAACTATTCCATCAGAAGAATTTCTCCAACCTCGCGTGAACAAAGGAGAATGTTTCAGTGAAAGCTTCCATAACACTAAGTAAGTGAGAAGTTTTTAAGGCGTGGAGAATATAGCCCTATCCAACAAACACTTGTTGGTAAGGCCATTGTAACAATTTGAGTGTCCACACTGGGCGCCCAGCTGGAGAGGGTTTACGTTCATGAAACAGCAGTTAGTATTTTCGTGTTTACTATTTACATTACATGCCCTTCCCGCATTGTGCGAGGAGTACGCTTCGAGCGAGCGTGCTGCAGCAGCGATCGGTCACTATGCACGTGCGCGAGCGATGCTCGTTGAAGCGCTCGCTGAATTTGAAGAAGGAAGACGGATTGCTCGGCCCGATATGCTTCTTGATTCTGAGGAGTGGAGACTTTCGATCGTTAGCCGTACTGAAGAATTAAATCGTGTTCTCGATCCTCAACCACGAGTAACACGATCCGGTGCTCGTTTTCGAGCAGTGAAACAACTTATTAAAAGAGATCATCAACGTCTTCCTGCCGTAGACGGCGGGGCCCAAGACTCAAACACCTACGGCGAGGAGCAGAGACAAAAAGAACTTGAGATCTCCCGGGAACAAGCGGTGGAACCACAAACTCCAGACGCTTCCGTTGTAGAGAGCACCGAAGCTGCAAAAGCTCTCTTTGAAGACTCAAACAGCAAGGCACAAGAAGTGGAACGTAAAACGCTCTTGGATGAGGAGACAAAACAACTCCTCGAGGAGCAATCGCAACATATCCCGTCTTCCTTAGCGCCAGCGACAACTCAAGCTGAAACAGCCAAGGAGAGCGAAGAGGAGATGTCTCAAGCTATCGAACGGGCAGTTAAGGACCAATTAAATGATGCTGAGCCAGCGCTCAATCAGGGAGTAACACAATAACGATGAACGTTGGGGAAGCAATTACGGGTTTTTACGACATAACATTGAGAGCCACTTTAGTAATGGCAGAGAGTTTCTATGCAATACGATGACGGGGAAGTACTCCCTGGCTTAAATGAACCGTGGACCTTTGTTGGTGCAAACGCCATGGAGTGGGGTGTGGGCATTGTTGTGTTTGTGATGATCGGTTCTTTTGCCAGAACACCTGCCAGTGCAATGCCCTTCATGCTTGGTGGGTGGGTTCTTACCACTACAACCTTAGCAACTGTCCGAAATTTATTTCCAGATCAGGAACGAGGAGTAAGAAACGCCGTAATGACCGCTTGTGGCTTCCCCCCTCCAGGAATTCCTGCACCAGCAGCACTTCAACCGATTTGGAGTGGAGCACCTGTGACGGGAGCAAAAGTAAATTCGCGGTTTGTTCGTCTTGGGTTTGAGCACACATTTCCGAGCTTTGCTCGGAATGAAACCGATGCAGATCAGGTTTTAGAGTAGGTGAGTGGATGGCAAAAGTTGCGTTAAAAAAGGAGCTTCGGCAGCTAGAAGAGACCGGTGGAAAATCTGGAGCGGATACCATTCGTCTCTGGGAAGGGTACCGGGATCAAGCATTGCTCTGGAGAGCGCTTTCAATTCTGCAGATGCCAATTACTGCATTAGCGATCATTGTCGCCGTTGTTTCTATCTATACTTCAAACCCGATTGTTAATGTTGTTCCCGACCCACTTCCGGGAAGATATTCATCGAAACAACTTCCTGATCGATTATTTATTAGCGAGGCAACTGAACTAGTAAATCTGATTGCATCGTTTCAACCAGCCATTGCGAGAAATCAATTCCTCCTTGCTGAAGAACGGCTCTGGGAACCCGCGCTCAGCCGATTTCAACAAGACATCCTTCAAACAGAGCTTCGTGCGATCGAAGAAACAAGTCGCTCGCAATTGTTCTTTATCAATGAATCACTCATAAAAATCGAGCGCTTCCCTGCGGAAGATAAAGTCGTAGTTCGACTTCCTGGGACGTTACAAAAGCTCATTGGCAAAGAACCGCTGCCTCCAGAAGAGGTGGTTTACTATATTAAGATGACCACAATTCCAAGACACCAAAAAAATGAACATGGGATTGTGATTATTAACATTGAAGCTCAAAGTATAAAATTTTCAGATTTAAAGAAGTAAGTGTGTAAGAGGTTAGAAATGCTTGTGTTACAAAAGAAACAAACATCTCCGTTTTGCTACGGGGTATTAATATTTCTCCTAACTGGGATAACCGTATTTTGTCCGAGCGCCGTAAGTGCTCGGGAGCTTGATTATTCCGGAAATGAGGCAACGATCTATGTAGAACCGGGAGCTCCAACTCAGATCTCCTATCCTGGCAAAGTTGCTGGTGGATATAAAAAGAAAAAATCCAATCTCACCATCGAGAAACAAGATGATGCGTTGATTATTTTTGCTCAACCTGAACTTACTGATTCCGGAGAAGCAATTATTGTTCATCTTGAAGACAAGCGCAGTTATGCTTTTCGTGTAAAGCCCGCAACACCGCTTAATCCTCGAGATGAGCTCATCACCATTAAAGATATCCGCGATCCAGTGATCGATACAGAAGAAGCGGAAACAAAACAGAATCAACCTCGTGACTTTGCTCCACCTTCAGCGGTGAGTGGATTCATGAGAGAGCTGATCCTTGTAGCGGAGTTTGGCAAGAAGAAAGGGATTCCCGGATATCGACGTTCAAATCGCTATACGGATGAAGTTGTTCTCCATGATGGAGCAATTGAGGCAAAGATTGAAGAGATCTTTATGGGCACAGATCTCTGGGGGTATGTTGTTACGGTGAAGAATTTACTCAACACCACTCAGAGATTAAATCCTGCATCATTTCGTCTTGATGGCACACGAGCTATCTCTGCGGAACGGTGGGAGTTAGCGCCACAACCAATTACCGCCGAACAACAAGCAGCGCAGGCACACATTGGCAGGCTCTACATCATTACCAAGGCATCACGGAGGTAAGAAGAGAACTCTCATGAGTAAGCTAAAAGATTTACAGATTATCATACAAAATGACCGCCGCATCTGGGTTGTTGCAGGCGTGTTGTGTGTCGGAATCTTATTTTGGATCTTTACTGGAAATGGCAATCAGCGATTTCGTCCAGGCCCAATGGATGAGTCCGCTGGAAGACCAAGTGTTACCTCTGATAGCACCTACAAAGATCTCGTTCTCGCTTTTCAAAGAGATATTGAAAACTACAAGAACACAACGAAATCCAACGAGAAGGCGATCGTAGAGATCGCAAAGCGACAAGAGGAAAATCAGGCGCAAAATAAAAGCATCTTTGAATCGATTCTTACCACGATGGAACAGATGAAAACGCGGATCGATAATATCCCTCAACAAAAGGCACAAACTGGGGGCACCACTCAGGCGAGGGTTGAAGGGGTGAAACAGGAAGCCGAGGAGCCAGATGATTTAGAAACGATCGGTTTTGATAAAACTGATATCCCACCACCTCCTAAACCTGCAGGACTGAAGAGAGTCTCCGTGATCTCTCCTGGAGATATTGTACGACTAAAACTTCTTACCGGTGTTAACGCTCCCGTGGATGGCACTCCCTATCCTGTTGTTTTTAAATTTGCGGGCCCAATTACAGGACCTGATGGATCTTCACTCGACCTTGGAGAGGCACGGCTGGTTGCTGCTGCTACCGGATCAGAAACTGACTCTCGAGCGCTCTTTCGACTCACCGATCTTTCTTTTCGCCACCCAGATGGGAGACGGTCCGTTGTGAAAGTAGATGGTTGGATCGTGGGCGAAGATGGGGTGCGTGGAATGAGAGGCACACTGATCGACAAGCTTGGAAGGCTCATCGTTGCAACTGCTGGAGTGAGCGGCGTAGCAGCATTAGCAGATCGTTTGGATAATAAGGCGGACTCTATAGAAGTGGAGAGCGAGGGAGACGTGAATGTCAACGCCGATGATATTAACGTTGCAACTGCTTCTGCTATTACTGATGCGGCTAATCGACTCGGTCAGGTACTGATTGATCGTTATGAAAAGCTCATCCCTGTTGTCGAAGTACTCTCAGGAAGAGAGGTATATGCAATTTTCTCGGAAGTCACAGAAGTCGACTTACTCGACGACAGTGAGGGAATTTACTCTGTTTCGTTAGATTAAGGAGGAAGAAGTGAAGGCGATAAGACAGAAATATTTAATGGCGTTGTTGACAATGTCCATTGCCACTTTCTCAGGTTGCAGCTCAAAAGCGGCTGACTCGCTCAATCCATTTTCTGATGGTGAGGCAAACCTTGGAGACAGAACAAGTCAGGCACTTTCTGAAGAAGGAAGCTCTAGTAAAGAAGCAGAAGCGGCCCGACATGCACTAGAAGTAATGACCAATTACCGAAGAGCGCAAGCTCCGCAACCTTACTACCCAGTGGTTCAGCCCGCAGAGGTAAGACTGATGTGGGTGCCTGATCATATTAATAAAGGTGGAGACCTGGTTCCAGCTCATTACTATTATTTGCGAGTACTCAATGACCGCTGGGCAGTACAAGATGCTTTTGAGTTAGAAGAACAACTAAATTCCGGCACTCCTGGCGGAGCAGGTTCAGCAACTCCGTGGACGTTTCAAGGAAAGTAGGGAATGAATAACCGTAGAGACTTTAACGAACAAACTACCGACCGGGCTTTCAGGGTCGGAACGACAGGGATGGTAGGAGGCCTTCTACTTTTTGTCGCTGCCTGCAGCGCTCCACCCCCCCCTACTCCACGAATCGAATACTATCCCGTTGCTTTTCGCCAAGATGCGCCGGAACCGGTGTACAGCAGAATGATGTGGAGCCATCTCCCGCAACCAACTCCACCAAAATCAGAAACCGCAGCACCCCTTATTCATCCAGTGCTTTCTTTTGAAATGCCAAACGCCACGCTTCGTGAAGCACTTGAGGCGCTTTCACAATCTCTTGGTTACCGAGCTGAGTATTCAAAAGAGATTCAACGGCGAAGAGTTTCTCTTAAATTAGTGGGAACTGTTGATGAAATTTTAGGTGCTATTGAAAAGCAAGCTCACGTTAAAACGGAACTTGATCATGACGAACGAAAAATTCATGTCGTCGATGAACAAACAGCGCCTCGTCTCTAAGGAAGGTCTTTAGGGAGAATTTCGGCGCAAGCTACAAGGTGAGAACATTGTGACTTAGTAGGTTTGATTATGAGTATTAGTCGCTTAACACGAAAGAGGTTGTATCAAGATGAAGCTCTCTTTAACGAGCTTCTTCCCTACGTCAAGTGGGACACAAAGAACTTAGTGTTTCTCCACGCTGATGCTTCCCTATGGTCAATCTGGGAACTTAAACCCTTGCTCTTAACCTCCACTTCAGATGCCTATGCCTTTCAAACTTGCCAGGCAGTCCAGGAGTTACTTGATTCACTCGATGAACGAATCTCTGCCCAGTTTAACTGGATTACTACTTTTGACATTAATGATGACCTTGACCACTCACTCTATGATTATCCACTTTCTGGAGTCTCTGGGTGGATGGCAAGACGTTGGATTCGGATGTTAAAGAACGTTTCTAAATCAGCAGATTATGGAAAGCGAATTAAGAAGGTGCGTCTCACCCTTGGATTTCGCTACGATCCACCGTGGGAAGGAGAATCACTCTTTAATACTATCAAAGACACCTTTCGAGTGCTCTTTACCGGTCCCCGCCATCCTGCTCAAGATACAAATCGCTCTGAGGAGTATCAACGCTATGTAGATAAGTTCCAAGGGGAGATCGATGGGAAGATCTCGCGACTTGCAGACCTCGGTTTCTCTCCCTCCCGACTTGATGGCCAAGGCTTTATTAATCTTCTCTATCCACTGCTTAACCGCCGCAGCACGAAAGGTGGCAAATTTAAACGGGGACGATTCAATGCCGTTGCAGTTCCTCCTTATGACAGCGATGACATTCTCTCCAATCAGGTATCAGACACTTTAGCAAAACATCCAGAAGATGGTTTTCTCGTTAAAGATGGTCGGGTCTATCATACGGTGAGCATGGTAAAGCCACCAAAGAATTGCTTACCGTTAATGACCGTTCCTATGCAGAGTTTCCCCTGTGAGTCTATTCTTAGTGTTACCTATTCACGAGAGCCTCACGAGAAACAACTCAAGAGACTTGATCGACTCGACATGACACTGGGCATGCGTGAGCGAACAGCTCTGGGAAGATCCAATCAAAAGGTTCAGCACCAGATCGCTACTATCCGTCAAGCACGAGACGAGCTTTATTCAAACCGCTCACAGGTAGCAAGAATCGGCATGCATCATGTGCAGATCACACAAAACTTAGATGAAGCACATCGCGCCTCAAGTGAGATGCTTGCGATGTATCCAACACTAAACGGTTCACGCGGTATGGCGCACAAGATTAGCGACATGGGCGTGCTTATTAACGCACTTCCTGGCGCCTACGATCCCTCGACTGATGGTCCAGGGTGGACAACCACATTGATCTCTTCTCGTGGCGCAAGACTTTTCCCACTGTGGGGAAACTGGACAGGAAGTCAGAACTATCTGTTTGTACTTCCAAGTCTTTGGAACAGAGAACTTGTGCACTTTGATCTTTTTGATTCAAACATCGCTCCAAACGTAATTATCAGCGGTGTGTCTGGAGCCGGAAAAAGCTATCTGCTCTGCTTTTTAATTACGGTGCTTAATCGTGGACACTACGCGCATCGACCTGACGGTTCGGTTGTTGAACGACCACCGATTACCTTTGTGTTTGATAAAGGAATGCCCAATCAACCGTGCGGATTTGAGCGTCTTGCAAAGCTCTTTGGGGGCCGGATCTATCAAGCCACCCCTTCTCGCGCTCCAGCAATGAACTTCCTTGCACGCCTTGGGGAGCTTGATCCAGATAAAACCAATGAAGATTTTAAAGATCTTCTTGATGTTTGTATCGATATTATTGTTGATATGTGTCGAGATAAAAACACCTCGCTCACACGAGTTCAACGAAACGAAATTATTGAGTCCCTCACAGAAGCTCATTATCGGTACCGACATGGGGCACGAGATCGTGAGTTTCTCCTCCGTGACGTAGTAAAGGTTCTTAAAGAACCACCCCGACCAAATGAAACAGAAGAGCATTTTAGAATGCGCCAAGAGTTAGCGATTCTCATGCGTGAATATTACGGCGAGGGAACGTATGCACGATTCTTTGATCGTGCGGGGTCACTGGAGCTGAAAGAACGGTTCATCGTTTTTGATCTCAAGGGCTTAAGCAGAAACCCTGATTTACAACGAGTGTTTCTCAAAGTGGCAATGCTTTGGGCAGATACCGTCATGAACCATCCTACCGAGCTTGATACGAGAAAACTCCTCGTTTTTGACGAGGCTCATGATCTTGTGGGGAAAACCTCTGCCGGGGTAGTGGAAGCCGCGTTTCGACTCTATCGAAAGAGGAAAGGAATCGTTATTGCTGCCTCACAATCTGGCGAGGATTTCTATGCGGGAGAAGGAGGACAAGCGATCGTTCAAAACAGCTCTCATAAGATCTTTCTTAAACAGGACCCTTCAAAGTTTCACGTTACCGCACAAGCGTTTAATTTAAATCCGCAGCAAGCAGATACGATCATGCGCTTAAATACGTTAAAAGGAATTGAATCCCAGTTTTGTTTACTCTCAGACATTGGCGAAGCGGCGCTGGTGCTTCCTCTTGAATCGGCTTTTTATTGGGTTTCTACAAATAATGGCGATGATAACCAACTTTTTGCCGCACTCCTTGATGAAGCAAATGGAGATTTTGTTTTAGCGCTCCAACGGGCAGTAGAGATCGCCCCTCATGGAGCAGAGGAGATGGCGCGAAGAATTCGCGATGTTGAAGCAGCCCGCCAGGAGGCGGCTGCCCAGGGAAGACCGTTAAATCTAAAAGATGGCCTGATTGCAGCATAGGAGAATGATATGAATAAACGTGCTTCCATACTGGCTTTGATCATCGTGCCTTTGAGTCTCACCGTGCTTACTAGTTGCACGAGCACCGGAGCTTCATCCTCTTCTAACTCAGCATCGCTTTCACCAGCGATCATTGAAGTTGAGGAGAACGCTGTTCCAGGAACCGTCAGTGAAGCATGGGCAGAGCCGATGTATGACACCCCCCGAATTCCTGGGAAATTAGATCCTGCGGGAAACTATTATCGGCTTCCCCATCGAACAATTGTTGAGATTCGTGATCGTCGATTTCAAAAAGTTGAGTATCCAGAGGATCACAAAGCTGAAGAGAAGAGGAACAATGGAAACTAATATTTCTTATCATTGCGAGCATCATTCCTGTCGTTGCGAGGAGCAAAGCGACGAAGCAATCTCGAATCACCTAGATAGTTCGAGATTGCTTCGCTGCGCTCGGCGGCCGGGCCTCCCGGCTCGCAACGACAGAAAGGTGGCTCCTCTCAATAAGAGAATGGTAATTCTCTCTCTCATTTTTCTCCCCCTATTATCCGCCTGTAGTGCTCATAAAACTACTAGTGTTCCGGCAGAGGAAGAGAGGGAATTGGTTGTTATTGAGGTCCCATCCCCAGCTCCTCCAGGCGTTATTCGTTATTGTTGGGAGGAGCCCATTGCAAAATTTGAAGCAACCGGTCCTGGGCTTGACTCAGAGGGGCGATGGTATCATCCTTACTATGTAGCAGTTCGAGAGGTGCGAATGGGTAAATGGAGACCCTGCAAGCCAGTTGTGAGCGAGACACTAGGAGGAAGGGAAGATGAACGTTAAAAAAGTTGCTGGGTTTTTACTGCTTCGACCGGTTTTTACAAGTAGAAACCTAACATCGATCGCCTTAGTACTGTTTTTCATGGGAATTTATGTTCTCTGCGGGGGGCGAATCTCTGCTATCCCAAAACCAGATCTTGAACACTCCTCGTTTGGTGGTATTTCAAACGAAGATCCACAAAGTGCAGAGGAATTACCTCACACTGCTTCTGAAAATGGAAGAGCGCTTTTTGAAGGAGCCCCTTCAGCTAAGCCTTCAAGTGAAAAAGTAGAACGAGCACTGACGCCACCTACCACCCCAAGCAAGCAATTAAAAGAAGAGCAGTTTGAAGAGGACACTACAGGCGATCTTTCTGAAATTAAGAAACGACTGCAACAGCTTGGAGCTGAAAAGTGAGTAATGAGATCCCAAAAGAGGATTCTCGGGAAGTAACTGAGGAGATTGCACGTCCCGATCGTGAAGTACATGAGGTACGTGGAACACCTGCAAATATTGCTCGCCTGGGTTCTCCTATTGAGAAGATGGATGATGCCATTCTTCGCTATTATTTCTATCCAACCTGGCGTTCGCAACTTTTTCCATTAATCGGATTCTTTATTCTCGCTGTGCTTGCAGTCCAAGGTTCGATCTGGATTGATAAATCAGTAATTCAAGGGAAATTGTTTGATATCGGTGAAACCCGATATATGCTTCACCTTCCGCTCTTTGCCCTCCTTCCAGCGTTTCTCTTGGGAAAGATTCTCATTTATATCTATGACTCCAAATACATCATAGACGAGGGGGGGGTTGAGGCGCAAATTGGGCTTGTCTCTTTAAGTCTTCGCCAGCCCCGACTCCGTTATGAAGATATTCGGGGTGTGGAACCGAATCAAACGATTCTTGAGCGTATTTTGGGAATTGGGAGCGTATTGATTGGAAGTGCGATGACCCAAGATGTTGAAATTGTCATGGAAGGGGTAGCGGATCCAAGAGCGATCCAACTCTTAATTAACGGCGAACGAGAAAGAAGAACGCAGTTATTAAGTCGGGTCGCACGAGAAGAAATTTTAGCGGTAACGAGTGATTGATGTTTGTGTTTGGAGGTTGTTGTTGTGACTAAGGTATTACGAGGATTTATCTATAGTGTCTTGGTAATCGTTGTTGCTTTTGCAGCAACGGTTGCTCTGGGAAGAAACTCAGGAGACGCAGTTGCGCCCGTCGTAGAGTCTCACCTTGAGGCTCAATCTCCTTTACCATTAAAAGAAGAGGGACATACTGAGGAAACTTTTACCGAAAAGCGATCCTCATTTGAAGACGAGCTAAGCAAACTCTCAAAAGATGAAGAAGCGCTCTTAACTGGAACCAAACGTATCCAAAGTGCGCTTGATAATGATAAAGAAACGGAACCTTCAGAGTCCCCAGATGAGGGGAAATTACAACAAGCTATTCAAGATGAACTAACAAAACTTGCTCATAGCGATACCCCTTCGCAAGCACCAGCTGCCCTAACAAAGGAACCTTCTTCTGTAATTACCACAGAAAAAGCTCCTGAGGATCTAAAGCTTCAAGAGATTCTCGATCAAAAGCGTGTCCTTGAAGAGCAACAAGAGCGGTTGATGAATCAGATCGTGATTTACCGAAACGAACTTCGCGATTTACGTGCAAACGAAAAGAGAGCTGCTCTTTCAGTAACCGAGAGCGTTGAATCAAAGTCCGTCTCACAAAAAGGACAGCTTGAAGATCCAAGTGCTCTTTTGGAAGAGCGGGATCAGTTACGAAACAAGCTTTTTAAAGTCCAGGATAAGCTGGCACAACTTGAGTTAGAGCTTGAGCAGAAACGATCGCTTGAGACAAACAACGGCTATCTCCGAGCGGAGGTTGAAGCGCTACAGAAGAGAAAGGATTCTCTTGAAGAAGCCACAGCCACAAATGAGCGACTAAAAATCCATCTAGAAAACGCTGAGCGAGAACTACAAGCGCTTTCAAAAAAAACTACGGAACAGGAAAACACAATTAAAGGTCTTGAGACCAAACTCCAAAAAGAAGCTGGAGAGAGAATTGCAGTCGCTGCAAAGCTTAAGAGCCAGGGAAGCGATCTTGCAAAGAATGAAGAGGAGACCTCAGAGATAAAGCGTCTTTTAAGTAAGACCGCAAACGAGGTTAAAAGTTGTGAGCAGCAGCTTACCTCAGCAGAATCTCGACTGACCCGAGTATCAGAGCTTGAGCGTCAAGTAGTGGAAGCAAAGAACGCTTTGCTTCTAAAAGACACCGAGATTCGCACGATGATTGAGGCAAAAAACAGCAAGATGGGATTTACTCCTCCAGCACAACAAACGGCTTCAAAAAAACGAAGCATGACAGCTCAGGGTTTATCAAATGACACTATCTCTCGGGCCAAATTTTCTGATCCCGTAGTTTCTAGTAGTGATGTGGTTCTTGCTGAAGTTACCGCAGAGAAGGCGAATCTCCGCAGCGGTCCAGGGGTAGAGCACGCTTCGTTAATGCAGGTTCAAAAAGGAACACACCTGGTGGTAGAGACCAGAAAGGGAGCCTGGCTTCGGGTGATTACTCCACAAGGCTCTCGAGCCTATGTCATGGATGATGTGGTTCGGGTGCTCAATGAAAGAGACTCGGCCCCTCAAGCACCAAAGAGAATCGACGATGACAGCGTCTATGTCCCCTTTGATGCCACCGCAGCAAAGAACTCCCCAAATGATGCCGTTGTTGATGATGTAGTAAAAGCATTTGAGAAGTTACGGTCTGGGGTCAATAAGAACAAAAGGACTGTTGAAGAGTGAAAACAGTTTCACTAATAATTCTTTGCTCTCTCCTCTTATCAAGCGCTACGCTTGTAACAGCCGAGCGCTATCCAAACTTCGCGGTAGTATTTCCTCTTCTTGGTCCAAGGCTTTCAAGTGAGTTCGGCACTCGACGCCATCCGATTTATCGTTCCATCCGCCACCACAGCGGAGTCGATCTCGCTGCACCAAAAGATAGTCATGTTCGGGTTATCTCGGAAGGGATCGTTATTTTTGCAGATCGCTATGGGAGCTACGGAAAACTCGTCTCCGTAGAGCATGCTGAAGGTTACGTCTCTCTCTATGGTCATCTTAATCAGATCGATGTGAAGCCGGGACAAAAAGTTTCTGCTGGTGACATTATCGGCCGAGTTGGTGAAACCGGCGCTGCTACAGGACCGCATCTTCACTTTGAGTGGCGAAGAAGCGGTAAAGCCCTCGATCCCCTCGAAGTCTTTCCTGCACTTGCCGAAGGGGCTGAAGGGTAAAGTTTCTAGGCGTTATCAAACACGCGATCTTCCTTCTCTATTTTTCTTTCCTGTTATCGTTATAAATCAGTTGATTACTTAATCAGGTAAGTTGCTTCAGCAGATCGTGCCTTCCAACCCTTAAGTTCTCCTTGAGATAAAAAGGGAGTGAGGTCAGGGAGTGACCTCTTTATGATAACAAACCTCGTATGACTCCCCCGGGGTCGCAGAGCACCAAGCGGTTAAGCTTGATGATGCAACCCCGTAACCACCGACATTTTAGAATCCATCACTGGTGGTTCTAACCCAGTGAAGGAATTCACTTCCAGCTGCCCATGCCCCGATGACCGCAAGCGCGATCACGAGGAGAAGCAAAAACCACCGCTTTTTGGACCACTTGGTCTTTGTAGCGGGTGGCTTAGAGGCAGGTGGTGGCGGTGGAGAAACGACGACCGACTGTGGCTTCGGACGACACCAGGCGACGAGCCTGCTGAAACCCGTACGAACGTTTCCGCTTTGCTGATTAGCAGAACATACGGGGTCCGTTTCCGTAAGCTTCTTGAGCGCCACGGCCACGATCTTCAACCGTGGACGCGGCTCATCGAGCTGCTTCCAGATCTCAAAGGCCGTCGGCTTCGTCGGGCCTTTCCAAAGACCGAGCACCATTGCTACCCGTCCATATGTTTCGATCGACACGGTAACGGGTAAAGCATCCGCCTCAAGCCATGCGAGGATCGTCTCCACCGATGGTAGGTCAACGCCTCCGAACTTCTTGATATTAAGAAGCCACTCGAGGATCTTTTTGGCAACGCTGAGCCGATCCTTGGCGAACTGCCCTACCAACCACTGACTTTCGGTGACGAATTCATATATCGCCACCTCCGCGGCTGGCGAAACGAAGTTTACACCCTTTGCAGCAGCAGCCACCGCCGCGAGCGCGGTTTTGGCATCTGCCTCCGCTTTCGCTTTCGCTGCTGCGGCTTCAGCTTCTGCTGCTCTCGCAGCTTCCGCGTCCGCTGCTGCTCTGGCATCTGCTGCCGCTTTCGCTGCTGCGGCTTCAGCTTCCGCTGCTCTCGCAGCTTCCGCGTCCGCTGCATCCGCTGCCGCTTTCGCTTCCGCGGCCTTTGCTTCCGCCTCGGTTAGCGCCTTCTTGCACGCCGCGACGTTGGCTTCGAAGTTCTCCCCGCCAACGAATTGGAGAGCTCCCTTCACCTTGGAGGACATCGCCACTTCCGCTTCGGTCGCGGTGATGTCGCGCTTTTCCTTTACAACGGCAAGGAGCGCTTCCACTTCCAGGATGATCCTTTCCAGTGTCCCTTTCGCAACACCGGTGGAGTCTTCGAGAGTGCCTCGAAGTTCCGCATGGTCGGTAGACTGCCCAGCAGCCGATTTGTTGATGAGATACTGAATTGCATCCGGAGCCCACTTTGGTAGAGTTCCATTCTTCATAGCCAGTTCCCTTCGTAAACAGGACAGAGAGTCATTCTTAATTTTATCGCCTGTGTAGACACACGCCACACATGCGGTTGTTTCTAAAACCTTTTACTTTTCAGTTTTCCCTGACACTTCACTCATATGGTTGGAGCGAGTGCTCCAAGTATTGGAAAAGACCAAAAATCCAAGTAATTACGTGGATTTAGACATAAATGTTATGCAAAAAGTCCATAAAACGTAGCAATTATTCCGCTAACTCCGCGAAAACGTCACACTTTCGGCAGAAAATCCCATAAAGATCTTTAGAAGTAGAGAGCTTCAGCTCTCATCCGTATTAATCGTTGTAGCGTTACCTAGAGAGAATTCGCATATGGCTCTGCCACTTCAGTCTCAAGATCAATGCATGGGAGTTGATCTCAAAAAAACTCCGGAAGCAAAGACCACTCTTCCTGCTGTCAAAGAGGAAGAAAAAATCACTCTTCCTGAAAAGCCCGCTGACGCTAAAAAAGCAGCAGACGAAGCTGCCCCTGGATTAGCCGCCGTAGAGGCCAAAAAAGCTCCGTTCGTCATTACCCTTCAAGAAAAGCAAGCGGTAGATACATGGAGAAGAGAGCTTGAAGATCGGCGACTTGCTTATGATCCAAATGCACTTCGAATGCTTGGGCATAGAGTCCCCCAGCTCAATAAAGATGGGTTAATGCAAAATATGCACGGTCAACCCGTAGAAGATAACAATCCAAGTGCTGTAAAAACTCCCCTCACAGCATTTCAAGAAGATCTTCAGACAACGGTCGGAAGTGGAGCGTACTTTCGTAGTAGCATGATCGGAGATCTTATTCACTATGGTTATCCTAATGCCAATAATGACCCGAATGCTCGTTCTTTTAACGACAGTATTAGCAAATTAAAGTCCGATTTTAACAATCGGAAGATGTCTCCTCAAGAATACAAAAGGAAGATCGATGAGCGTGCCACACAGTTTTACGATTATCTGGACAAGAAAGCGATACGAGATTTTGGAAGAAGTCTCCATGAAATTTCAACCATAGCAGCCCAAAGACGACCCGAAATATTTTTATCTCCTAATGAGATCGATGATATGGGCGCTGCTGTTCGTAATGACGACAAGGCAAATCCAAAACTCGTAGATCGACTTACCAATGAAAAATATCGAAAGCTTCAATGGGAGTATCCTGCGCCCCCAAGCACTGCATTAGAAAATCCCCCTCCTTTTGTAATAACTGCATTAATCGAGGAACGAGCAGGGAATTTATACGTAGATAAAAACCCCAAAAAGGAACCGAAATTTATCAATACGGATCCCGCTAAGAATGGGGCGACACCAGCTGCCTCAACTGCAAGTGGAATCATAACAACGACTGAAACAGGCGCTGCTCTGAAACCAGAACTTCAGAGAATTACTCTGGAGAAGTCACCTTGGATTGAAAAGTTCATACCACTTCCTGCTGATCGCACCGCTGATATCGCTAGTATTTCTAGAGGGATCGAGGAAGCTTTAAGATCAAGAGACATAGAAGCAGGAAGACGATTCCTTTTTGCCTTGGCAAATCCTCGCTCGGCAGAAGAGATGACGATGATCAAAAATGGCTATCATGAGTTTCGAAACAAACAATCCACTTTAGAACAGGAACTTGACAAAGCCAACCTTGGAATTGGTGATGAAGTTAAAGCAATGTTAAAAAGACGCTATTCTGGAAGTGGGTTTGATCCTGTTGCTACCGGTCGTGACATTCTCTCTGATGCCAAATGGGTTGATGGCAATTTCGTCAATACTATCCCAGGAGGTGCAAGAACGAACTTTTCACTTTTAAATTTGCGTCCTGAACAAGATAAACAGGTCGCCAAGGCTGTTCAATCAGAGTCAAAAACAGCAGAAAACCAAGAACCATCTTTTGTAAAGATTGTGGAAGAAAGAACAAACTTTCCAAGAGATACAGAAGTGAAAGTTTCGATGCTTGACAGAGGCTTGCATCATCATGTGTACCACACCGATCCAAAAGCTGCAGGAGATACCCTTGCTGCTGCGGCCCAAAATAGTGATTATGGCTACTATACCGCGCTAAGTGTTTTGGAAGCAGATAATTACGATCCGAAGGACATGAAGACCGTCCTAGATACTGCCGAAGGCCAAATTGGCGCTCTTGGTGGGGTTTTTGCAAATAAATTTGGTGGCCCACAAAAGGAACGACTTCTTGCTGCATACGACAAAATGAAGGCGGCAATGGCTACGGCGAAATTAAAAACCGACTTGGACAGCACGCAAGGTAAATAAGCAGACCTAATAAAACCTTGATAATAAAGGATTTTATTGTAGGAGCATCTTTCCGATCAGCTCTTAATGACAAGATAAATGCAACGTTTTGGACATAACTCACCAAAACAATTATAGATAGAGCCGGAAGGCGATACGTTTACGTATCAATTTAGGAAGAGGGTGCAGATGGCACCTAAACAATGGATAAGGAGAATAAAATGAATACGTTGCTTAAGAAGGGGGAGAAGGTGATTGTCGATCTCTCTCGGCGAGGGCATGCAGCCTTTGCTTCGTTCGTCAATTGTCACGCCACGACGATTTTGTTCGTGATGGGACTTACTTTAATTACCCTAGGGCTTACCGAAATGGGTTGGGCACAAAATCAGCGGGAAGATGTTATTCCCGGATATGATCCAACACCGATTCGACAGAGCGTTGCTCTTCTGTTTCAGCTCATAGAAGGATCCTTTGGTGCGTTGATTATGGTTGTTGCCGGAATTGGCGCGATCATCGCCGCAGCCTTTGGAGCTTACCGAGCTGCAGTTGGAATGCTTGTTGTTGCAGTAGGAGCATTCATATTAAGAGCGTTGGTATCTCTCTTCTTCGGTACATTCGAACCGGGATTAGAAAGCCAAACAACCCCAGGAAGTCCGATTCAATAAATCAGACTAGGGAAATTCAGAAAGAACGGAGCTTTCGGGCTCCGTTCTTTTTTTTTGGTCTTTTTTTAGTTTGGAAAACTAAGCAGCCATTGCAGCTAAAGCTTTCTCTATCTCCACCCGTATCAACCCTTGATGAGGGGTAAACTTCTCCCCAGTAATTCTTTCATACGCTTCGATGTATTTAACTGCCGTATCGATACGAAACGAATCATCAATATGTGGTGGAGTGCCCTCTCCCATATATCCCCGTTCAATCAGCCAACGACGCACAAATTCTTTATCGAGCATATCAGGATCTTCACCTGCTTCGTATCGCGCACGATAAGAGTTCAGCATCCAATACCGAGAGGAGTCCTGAGTGTGAATTTCATCAGCTAAGATCAACCGTTTAGTACCAGTTTTCTCAGTAAGAACGCCAAACTCGTATTTTGTATCAACAAGAATTAATCCCTGCTTTGCAGCTTCTTTTGTTCCAAAAGAAAAAAGTTCCAACGCTTTTTCGGAAATCTCCTCCCAGAGCTTTTTTTCAACAAGCCCTTGTTGAACAACCTCAGTACTTGAGATCGGCTCATCATGCTTTCCACGCTCAGCCTTTGTTGATGGGGTAAGAAGTGGAACTTCAAACTGCTCAGATCGCTTCATTCCCTTTGGAAGTAAAATTCCAGAGATATCCTTTCCCGCCTGATAATCCCGCCACGCACTCCCCGTAAGATAGCCCCGAACAACAACCTCCACCGGAACGATCTCCACTTGTCTTGCGATAAACACGTTCGGGTGTGGTTCTTCTAAAATATGGTTTTCAATAATGTGCTTTGTTTTTTTAAACCAAAAGGAAGCAAGCTGATTTAAAAGCTGCCCCTTAAACGGAATAGTCGTCAACACCCGATCAAAGGCACTGAGCCGATCACTCGTCACAAGGATCCGCTTCTCCCCCACCACATAACTATCTCGAACCTTCCCCTCAATTCTTTTTCCAAGAAAAGGAAGATCAATGGATTCTAAAGTATTCTTAAGCTGCGCTTCAATAATTGTTCGATCTAACATGTGACCTCTTATTGATAGTTCAACGGTATCAGATTGAAATATATCATGATATTTCAGTGAAACAAGTGCACCTATGATAAAAAAAATCTAGTCGTCATTAAAAAGACTATTGTAGTTTCGCGCCTCTGGTAAGTAATGGTATACTTGAATTGTATTAAAGGAGGTAAACAGTTAATGAAGTACACTGACAATTATGATGCAAAGTTTGAAATTTGGGCCCGAGAGGAAAAAGTCTACCCACTGGCGAGCTTTCCTCCATTTCCTAATTTTAGGGCCAAAAAATTTTCTTCCTATGAAGAGTTGAATCAATGGAAGCGTTCTTTGCTTGATCAACTCGCCGCAAATTGGGTCAACAATGGAAGAGATAATTAAGATCTTTAACGATCATCACGTTCGCTATCTTTTGATCGGTGGTCAGGCTGTACGACTTGAGGGCATGCCGCGATTTTCAATGGACTGGGATTTCTACATTCCCTCTCGTGATCAAGAAAACATTAAGAAAATAAATCATTTGCTGGAAAACGATCTCGATCTGCCTCTTGTCCCGCTCGGTCCCCACGGAGAGAACTTCGTTCAAACAGATCAAACACGTTGGGGAATTTTGCAATTTCACCTTTCTGGCCTTAGTCTTCCAAAATTCGACGAGGCAGAAAATCGTGCGGTTATTCATAAAACAGATAACGGCACCGGCACACCTATTCGATGCGTATCGGGGCATGATTTATTAGAAAGCAAAAAAGTTGCTAACCGTCCTGAAGACCAGGGAGACATTCGATTTCTAGAGAAGAAAAAGGAACTCGGACGGTTGAAGTAGTTCTCGTATTACAATTGAAAAAATAAGTCCTCATACAGCGCTTAGATTGCCAAAGTGGAATGAGAAGAGGTGGGAGGCTCTGAAAAACCGTCTCCGCGCCGGAGAAAGATTGGCTGAGCCAATCTTTCGTGAGGGAAGTTTTTCAGAACCTCCCACCTCTTCTCATTCCACCCTCGCCCTTACGATGACTCCCTCACCTCATCCCTCCCACGCCGCTGCGGTTGCCGAATCTCCGTAGCAAACTCCACAGGCAAAACCATGCCGTTATATTCAATCCCATTTAAATTCGCGATAAGGTGCTTTGCCTTTTGCTCATCTAAATCAACAAATCCGTAATGCTCCCGAATAGAGAGGTGTTTCAGATCGTCACGCTTAATTCCTGCAAATTCATCAGCAAGATCCGAAAAAAGCTCGGCGGTCATTCCCTGCATATGTCCCTGACCGATATAGAGTCGAAAGTCTTTGCCTTCTTCTCGCTCATTGCCTCGATCATCTCTTCCCCGCGGATGTCGGGGACCTCTTTCATTTCTCCCTCTTCCTCCACCAAAGCGATCGTCTCTCTGTCTCCCGTCTCCCTGTCTCCCTTCGTTCTGCCTTCCCTCTCCCCGCTGCTGATAGTTTCCTCCTGGTGGACGCTCCCGATTCCCATCCTCTCGTCCACCCTCTCGACGCCGATCATCTCGGCGATGATCACCTCGTTGCCGGTTATCTCCTCGGCGGTCATCTCTCCTCTGACCTTCTCTTCCTCTATCTCTTGGACCTTCCGCTCTCCTTCCCTCCTCGCGTCGCCCCTCTTCTCTGTGTCCTCCTTCCCTGTATCCTCCCTCCTCTCTCCGCCCCCGCGGGCCACCGCGCTCTTCACGGTTCTGTCGAGGTTCACGCTGCAAACTCATTGCATCCGTGCGATCCTCATCTCGGTCCTCTTCATCAAGCGCCATCGCTTCAATCTGCATGTTATGTTCAATGACAAAGCGAGACAGCTTTGAAACCATCATCTCTAACTCTTCGGGGGGATTGACCACCTCTCCAAGCTCTTCAAGGAGTTTTCTTCCAAGAATAACATCTCGCTCTTTTGGCTCAATTTGCGCCTCGCGAACGATCTCATAGAGGTGAGCAAGTCTTGCATCGCACACCTCTTGATCAGTCGGTGCGGGAAGTTTTTGAAAGGTAATATCAAGTACCTTGGTTAGGTAGTGAAAATACCCAAAGTCCTTTGGACCAACGAGACTAATCGCTCGCCCTAACGCCCCTGCTCGCCCGGTTCGTCCCGTGCGGTGAACATAGATCTCAGGTTGTTCATGGATTGAGAAATTCACAACAAGCTCAATTTCACTAATATCAATACCTCGCGCGGCAATATCAGTCGCCACAAGAAACTGCAGCTCCTGCTTTCGAATCCGATTCATAATCCGGGTTCGTTGCGCTTGAGTAAGATCCGAATTAATGCGTCGTGCATCAAACCCCCGTCTTCGGAGGAGCACCTCAACAAGCTGGGTATCAGACTTGGTGTTACAAAAAATAATACATGACCGCGGGCGTTGCGTTTCAATGATATCGCAAAGCACCGCGGGCTTTGCCAACAGATCTCCGCCAACTTCGCAGAAGAAATGTTCCGTTGTTGAGCCACTGTCTTCTAAAGAATCAACAAAAACGTTTTGTGGTTTACTTAAAAAACTCGAAGCAAGCATCTCCACACGGGGCGTAATCGTTGCACTAACAAATACTCCTTGTCGCTTATCGGGAAGCCGAGAGAGGATCGCCCGAACATCTTCAAGAAATCCCATCGAGAGCATCTCATCCGCCTCATCAAGAACAAAGTATCGGCAATGGTGAAGCTTAAGCGCTTTTTTGCGAATGAGATCAAGAAGTCGCCCTGGGGTGCCGATCACAATAAACGGTTCCTCACGGATCGCCTGGCTCTGATTCTCAATCGACTCACCGCCAATCACGGTTACCGGCTGATAATCAGATAACGACTTCACTACATCGCTAATCTGCACGGCAAGCTCACGTGTCGGCACAATAAAAAGGGAATACGTTTCTCGTGCGGGGTGTGAGGTGAGGTACTCACTGAGTTTTTTTATTAATGGCAGGACAAATGCGAGGGTTTTTCCACTTCCAGTTTTTGCCTGAATAACCAGATCCCGGCCTTCAAGAGCTGGCGGAATCGCTGCTCCTTGGACAGGAAATGGCTTTTCTAGCCCCAGCCCAGCAAGCCGCTTAAGAAGCACTTCATCAGTAAGAATTGAAGAAAAGGACTCGACAACGGGGGCTGCTAAAACAGGAGGAGCGGTATCACTGTTATCTGATTGATTTTCTGCAGCAATTTGCTGATTTGACTCCTGCTCGTTTCCTTTAGATATAGAAGACTCTGAGTTATTATTCATCGGTTTGTAAGAAATTCCTTTTCACCTTGTTTCTGTGGGGGTAAACCCCCAAAAGGGTTTGGCCCTCAATGGGTTTGATAGGGTAAATCCCTAAATAGTGGATAGACTACTACTGTTGCATAAGTTTTTCAAAGAATGACACATAGAAAGACAACCGCTCTATTTTTTCTTTTCATCCTCGCCCTTTTTTGTGGGTGCAGTTCGCAGCGTAGCGGCAAAAATAGTGGCGCCAAAAAAGATTGTGTAAGCTGTCGAGAGCTTTTTACTCAAGATCAGCAGAGTTGGGCAGAAGTTTTAAAACCTGCTCAACCGGCGGTTACCTATCCACAGGGAGGAGGCGCTGGGAGTGAAGAGGGGGGAGTGATTCCTCTTTCGATGTTTAGAACTTTTAAGGCACATGATGGGGAGATCAATGCCCTCACCGTCACAAAAGATGGTAAAGGGGTATTTAGTGGCGGCTCAGATGGGAAGGTGTTGTTTCATGTCATCCGTGGCGGAAGAGATAGTAAGATCCTTACTGCTCCGATTCTTACCGGTCCAAAACCTGTTCTTGCTCTCAGCCTCTCGCCGGATGAACGACTTCTTGCGGTATCACAATTTTCGTTAATCTCTATTTATGATTTAGAAAAGAAACGGTTAGCACGATCTCTTGATCGTGTGCAGGGACGAGTTACCGCTCTGACCTGGGATCCTCGCGGAGAGCTTCTTGCCCTGGGGCGCTCCGATGGTGAGGTCTTTATCTGGAATGTTGCCGGGAAAGCTCCCGCCGCCGGAGAAAACAGTGGAGAAGCACTTGAATATTACCCTGGTGGATCCTCGGCGATCGTTCGTTTTATTTTTCACCCGAAAGGTCGAATTCTTTTTGCAGGTGAGCGCGGGGGCACGATTCGGGTATGGAGGTTGCTGCGTACAGAACGTGAGATGGGGCTTCGTGATGAAAACGCCGATGTTGACAAAGAGCGTGAGGGAGATGTCCGACTTAAACTTGGACAGCTAAGCTCTAACTTAGAAGATATGTGGATGAGTAAGGATGGATCGCTTCTCCTTGCGCTTGGTTCAGATGGCAATCTTCAACGCTACCAGATACGAGGTCTGGTAACCCTTCCAGGACAATCCTTTGGGGCCCGCGATCTCACCGGAGTTACGGGCCTGTCCGTAGATGGGAGCCCTCATTCAAACGATCTCATGTTCGTAACAGCGGCAAGAGATCAAAAGCTCAAGTTCTGGTGTCTTAAATATTTTACCGCTGATCGTTCTGGGGGATCTTCTGGACCCCGCTCGCTTCAAATTTTTAAAACGACAAAGCAAACAGACGCTTTGTCGGCCCCTACTGACAAGGAATCACTCGAGAGCAGTTTAAAACGTGAGCAAGCCCAATCGACAGTTCGAAAGGAAGATATCGAAGAAACACGCATCCTCCCTACCCCAGAATCAAGCGCTGTTCAGGCAGAAGCTGCGCTTGTTGGAGAAACAGAACTTTTTTCAAGCTCTGTAGGAAAAATTGGCGCATCAAACGATGGTCCCGTATTGTGGGCAACTCAGAAAGGAGGTATTCTTTCGTGGTTTGATGCGAATTTACTCCTCCAAGCTCCACAGTGGAGAGAGCGAGTGGTTCGTTGTAGAGGTTAATAGATACTCAATGAAAGTTACCAGTCGATGAAAGTTGTTAGCCCAGATGTGTCCCTCCCGAAGCTTGAAGAGGAGCTTCTAAAATATTGGCGCGATAACCAGATCTTTAAGCGCTCAACTGACCCCTTTGCACCAACCACAGATTCTGAAACTTCAAAGAAGAAACGTCCTGATTATGTGTTTTATGACGGCCCTCCCTTTGCAACTGGGCTTCCTCACTACGGACACCTCCTTGCAGGAACAATAAAGGATGTTGTTGGTAGATACTTCACGATGAAGGGTTTCCATGTCGATCGCCGCTTCGGTTGGGATTGTCACGGCGTGCCCGTAGAGTTTGAAATTCAAAAAGCGCTTAACCTCCAAGGCGCAAAAGCAATTCGAGAGTTTGGTGTTGGCAATTTTAACGAAGAATGCCGCAAGATCGTTCTTCGTTACACGCAGGAATGGGAAAAGTTTGTAGAGCGCTCTGGTCGGTGGGTTGATTTTGAGCGTCAGTACCGAACGATGGATCTCAATTTCATGGAGTCGATCTGGTGGGCGATAAAATGCCTTTGGGATCGTGGACTCATCTATGAAGGATTAAAAAGTGTCCCCTACTCTTGGGCGATGAATACTCCGCTCAGTAACTTTGAAGCAAACCTTAACTACAAAGATGTTCAAGACCCAGCCGTTACCGTTCGTGCGCCATTTGTAGGAGACGTAAAGAAAAAACTCGGCCTTAAAGAAACTCTTACCTATCCCATTGTTGCTTACGTTTGGACCACAACCCCGTGGACGCTCCCAAGCAATCTCGCACTCGCCGTTGGACCAGATATCGAATATTCGCTCGTTGTTAATCCAGCTCATCAGGAAGTGGTGGTGGTGGCAAGTGATGTTGTTTCGAAAATTTTTCCAAACCTTGCTGATGAAGATATGAGCGAAACTGGTCCTTACGTGATTAAAAAAATCAAGGGACGGGAGCTCGTCGGATTTGAATATACGCAGTTTTTCCCCTACTTCGAAGAACAACGAAAAAAGAATGCCTTTCGAGTGTATGGAGGAAGCTTCGTTACTGCAGATGAAGGAACCGGGATCGTTCACTGCGCTTCGTATGGTGAAGAAGACGTTGTTTTATTTCAAGCAAATGGAATCGATGTCGTAGATCCAGTAGATGAAGATGGAAATTTCACCGATCGCGTTTCTGATTTTTCAGGGCTTCACGTTAAGGCAGCTGACCCAAAAATCATTCATCATTTAAAAGAAATACATAAACTTGTTTCGCACGAGACAATCCAACATTCATACCCATTTTGTTGGCGAACAGATACCCCGCTCATCTACAAGCCAGTTTCAACCTGGTTTGTAAAGGTGGAGTCCTTCCGTGATGAGCTGCTCCAGATGAATTCGATTATTCACTGGATCCCAGAACATATCCGCGATGGTCGATTTGGAAAGTGGCTTGAGAATGCTCGCGATTGGGCGATATCAAGAAATCGGTTCTGGGGCACGCCATTACCAATCTGGCGCTGCGAAGGATGTGAAGACGTTCTCTGTTTGGGGTCTGTTTTAGATCTCGAGCAAAGAAGCGGGGAGAAAGTTACTGATCTTCATAGTCATCGCATCGATCACCTCACCTTTACTTGCACAAAGTGTAAAGGCACGATGAAGCGGATTCCAGAGGTCCTTGATTGTTGGTTTGAAAGTGGTGCGATGCCCTATGCCCAAGCGCACTATCCGTTTGAAGGAAAAGAGATATTTGAGAAGAATTTTCCAGCAGATTTTATCGCTGAAGGGTTAGACCAGACACGGGGATGGTTTTATACCCTGCTTGTTCTCTCTACCGCCTTATTTGGAAGGCCGGCGTTTAAAAACGTTATTGTAAACGGCATCGTTCTTGCTGAAGACGGAAAGAAGATGTCGAAATCCTTAAAGAACTATCCTCCACCAGAAGAGGTCATGAATGAGTATGGCGCTGATGCGATGAGGCTCTATCTCCTTGATTCGGCAGCAACCCGCGCTGAGGATATGCGCTTTAGCAAGGTTGGGGTGCAGCAAGTTGTACGTCAACACCTCCTCCCGCTCTGGAACGCCTACAACTTCTTTGTCACTTATGCACGGGTTGACAATTGGACACCGGACAAGGCGACGAAAGAAGCCCCAACAAATCTTCTTGATCGTTGGTTACTTTCAAAACTTGCCTCCCTTGTTCATGAGGTAGATCTTGCGCTTAGCTCCTATCACCTCTATGCAGCAACACCAGCAATTCTTGATTTTGTGGACCAACTTACCAACTGGTACATCCGCCTTAACCGAAGACGCTTTTGGGCCTCGGGAACCTCAGTAGAAGAGCAACAAGATAAACTTCAGGCATACCAGACCCTTCATTCAGCGCTGCTTACCTTTGTAAGAATTCTTGCTCCCCTTGCACCGTTTATTACTGAAGAGATCTTTCTTAACCTCAGTAAGGGCGTTGCCGGAATGGGCTTTGAAAGCGTACATTTCACTTCATTTCCAACTGTGAAAGAGCTTGGAAATATTGAAATCGATGCTGATCTTGTTTCTTCAATGGAGATTTTTGAAGAGGTAGTTTTACTTGGGCGCAGCTTACGAAACGATCATGGATTGAAAGTGAGACAGCCTCTTTCCTCACTTACGGTTGTTCACTGCCGCGAGGAAACTCTTGCAGGTCTTCGTGTTTTTGATAACTACATTCGTGAAGAGTTAAATGTTAAGGAGGTAATTTATACCACTGAAGAAGAGCGGTTTGTCGAGCTCTCCACTCAGCTTAATACAAAAAAATTAGGGAAGATTCTTGGTCCTAAACTTGGTCCTGCCGGAATGCGTAAGTTGCAGCAATCCATTCAGGAACTCTCCACGGAACAAATTTGGCAGCTTGAAGCAAGTGGAAAAACATTGATGATTGAGGGCGTGGCGATCGGACTCGATGATGTCATTGTCACAAGAAAGGCAAAACCCGGCATCAAGACAAGCGCCTCTTCGGGACGTGTCACCGTAGTTCTTGATACCCACCTCACCCAGGAGCTTCGGCTTGAGGGCTTCGCTCGTGAGTTTATCAATCGTGTTCAGAAATTGCGAAAAGATAACGCACTTGATGTTCAGGATAGAATTATTGTCCACTTTATGACTGCGTGCTCCCATCTAACAATGGCGATTTCAGAACATCGCGAGTATGTCATGAAAGAGACACTCGCCGTTGAACTTTCCCAGGTATCAAAAGAAGCTGAGATTCTGCCCACCGGAACCTCAACACAGATCCCCGCGCTTCAAGAGATCGGGGGGAAAACCGTGATTATCTCTATTACCCCACTTCAAGGCTGATAGAAGGTCCCAGCGTGCGAAAAAAACTCTCCCTCTTTTTTCTAGTTATCGTCCTTCTTGACCAAACCACGAAGTGGCTTGCGGTGAAGTATCTCTCAGACAATCAGAGCATACCGGTAATTCCTGGATTTTTTAACTTCACCCTGGTGTATAATCCTGGTGCTGCTTTTGGCATGTTTTCGATGTGGCCAGATGCCCTTCGGAGAACATCGTTAGCAATCGTCTCGATCATTGCACTGATCATTGTAGTGAGATTCATGGCGAAAGAAGCAAAAGAGGACCTGATCTCTCAGATCGCCCTGGTAGGGGTACTTTCTGGAGCTATTGGAAATATCATTGATCGAGTTCGACTTGACCGGGTGATTGATTTTCTTGATTTCTATTGGAACAATCTCCACTGGCCAGCCTTTAATGTTGCCGATAGCGCGATCTCTGTCGGTGTGGTTGTGCTTATTGGACGAATGCTTTTTGCAGAAAAACCTGCGGAACAAAAAGATATGTCCGTTTCATCAAGCAGTTAGAGTTCTTTTTTTATTGAACCGCAGAGGACCAGAGGGGGGAAGTTAATTAATTTCCTCTCTGCGTCCTCTGTGTCCTCTGCGGTATATAAAAAAGGAATAAAGCGACGAACCAAGACCTTGAATATCATTGAATTTATCCCGTCAAATGATGTATAATTAAGGTCCGGTTAACTTTGGATTGATGGATTTGGCTGTTTTTTTACCGTTCGGACTGATAAAGCTATCAAAATATGACAGCTGCTAAGTTGATTTTAAGAAATCCGTAACTATTAGGAGGAGTTACTTTATGAAGAAGCTTTGCCTTGGTTTTTTTGCTCTCGTTCTCTGTTCCTGCGCTCAACAACCTAATCGATCCACAATGGGGGCTTTAAGTGGTGGTGCCCTAGGAGCAGGATTGGGAGCAATTGTAGGAAATCAGTCTGGGCATGCTGGAGAGGGGGTAGCTATTGGTGCCGCTGCTGGTGCGCTTGGTGGTGCGCTTTTAGGAAATAGCATGGATTCTCAAGATGTTGAGCGACAAAGAGTCGAAGAGCAGCAACTACGACAACAAGAAGAGATTGACCGGCAACGCCGAGAACTTGAAGAACTTCGACGGCAGCAGAAGTACGACGATCAGTATCGTCGATATTAGGCTTAACGGTCGGTGCGCTCAGTACTTTTACTTTTCGCACTTTTTACTTTCCTGTCTAGCAGAAGTTGTGCTTAAATTGCCCTCGTTTTAGTCATATTGTTCTAAAGCGAGGGCGTTGTGTTTGTGAAACATTTCTTTACAAGAACGAATTCGGTCAGCGTTACATTAATTTTCAGTCTCTGTTCTATCAGCATTCTTTATAGCGGGTGTGCTTCGTTATCAGGGAATGTCTCAGCGGGAGAGGAGCAATCTTTCACCATGTCAAAGAAAGGAGTCGCTGCTGCAACTGGAGCAGTGATTGGCGGGAGCCTTGGCGCGGTGATCGGTTCTGAGAGTGGAAATGCTGGAGAAGGTTTAGCGATTGGAGCACTTGCTGGTGCTGCTGCTGGTGGACTTGTAGGATATGAACTTGAAAAAGAGGACCAAAAAATTGCGGGCGATTATGAATCTTTATCTCGCCAAGAACAAACAATAGCCTCTCAACAACAAGCCATTAACGATCTTCGTGGAAGCGCTTCTGATACCCACCGTTATCGAATGAACAATAACTCCAATTCCCCTTCAACTTTTCAAGGTGGAAGCAGTTCCCGGATCTCCGCAAATGCTGGTTATCAAGGAAACCCACGAGCAATCCCCTGGAATGTTGCTAAAACGATGCCAAGTTCCTATGATCAGTACGCCTCAAAAAGTCGATCCACAAATACCTTCTCTGTTCATACCTATAAAAAGAATTTACCAGTAAAAACAATACGCAAAGAAGCCGCTCCGAAAAAAGCGTATGAACAAAAAGAAGTTTCGCAGATAACTAAAACCGCTCCAAAGGAGCTAGCCTCTATCCCGAAAGCAAACTCCCCAGAAAGAACGGCAGAACCCAGCGAGCTACCGAAAGCAAACACCGATGCCGATCTTGAAGCAGTGGTAAAAGAAACGCTCGACAGTGAGCTTCCAACAACCGAAGAGGTATCAGCAGCAAAGATCGATAAAACTTCTGAAAATGATCTCACTTCTGCAGAAGTGACTGAGACGGCTGAGGCAACTCTCATGCCAGCAGATACTCTCAACGAAGAACAAAATTGTAAAAAATCAGCAGAAGAAGCGAGGCATGCTGTAGAGTCAACGTCTAATGCAGACAAACTCTTTTACTACCGAAGAGCGTTGCGTTTGTGTCCAAAAGATACCAACTATCATTTGGAGGTTGGACGAATTTACAGCGAAATGGGAAGAAGCGAGGATGCTCAATTTGAGTTCACCCAAGCACTTGAACTTGATGCCAATAACACTGCGGCAAAAGCAGAGCTTAAAAAATTAGAAAGCGAAGTAGTAAGTATCCGATAATTCAACTTCGCGGTGTTTATAATCCATAGTGGTTGCAATAAAAAATAATAATAAACAGTATGCGTAACATAAAACTATTCCTCCTCTTCACCTTTTTTGTAGTTACTTCCTGCGCTCAACCCCCAAATCGTGCAACCACTGGAGCTCTTGCAGGAGGTGCCCTTGGGGCAGGGCTTGGTGCGATCGTTGGTAATCAAGCAGGACATCACGCGGGAGAAGGGGTAGCCATTGGAGCTGCTGCCGGAGCACTCGGAGGGGCCCTGATCGGTAATGCCCTTGATAGCCAGGCAAACGAACGAGAAGCACTCCAAGAGAAGATCTCCAGGCAAGAGGAGCAGATTGCTGAAAATAGAAAGCTCATTGACGCCCTCAGGCGCCGAGGGGCTGATGTAAGAGACTCAAAACGGGGAGTGGTAATTAATTTACCTGATATCCTTTTTCGCTTCGATCGCTACGACCTCACCCCCGAAGCACACCGAACGATTCGGGAAATTAGCGAAGTTCTTCGAGATGTTCACGGAAGACACATTGCCGTAGAAGGACATACCGATTCTGTAGGAGGGGTTGATTACAACCTAAGACTCTCTGAGAATCGCGCACAAAGTGTGAGTCGGGAGCTTGAACGAAACGGTATCTCTTCTCGAGATCTTTCGGATCGCGGATTTGGCGAGGGACAACCGATCGCCACAAACAATACCGATGCGGGACGAGCTCGTAATCGACGGGTAGAAGTCATTGTAGAAAATAGATAAACAGGCTTGATGGGGCACCTGAGATAAGAGCGGTGCCGCAGTAAGGAAAAATCAACAACGAGACATTTTCGGTCCCGTTGTTAATTTTTGTTTGAATGAGCAATTAGCTGCCGATGACTATCCGGCTTTTGCTGCACTTTCGTAAATGATTAGTGGCTGTTCACCTTGGGCAATAACAGCTTCATTCACGACAACTTCCTTAACGCGATCCTCGCTTGGGACTTTGTACATCGTCTCAAGCATTGCTTCTTCAATAATCGCTCGCAATCCTCGTGCTCCAGTTTTTCGAATAAGCGCTTTTCGTGCGACTTCTGAAACAGCCCCATCAGTAAAACGAAGCGTAACGTTGTTAAATTGAAAGAGCTTTTGATACTGTTTGATCAATGCGTTTTGCGGTTCGGTAAGCACTTGTACCAGATCTTCTTCTGTCAAATCATCAAGAGATGCGATGATTGGAAGTCTCCCGATAAACTCCGGAATAAGCCCATAAGAAAGAAGATCTTTTGGTTCTACTTTGTGGTAAATGTTTGTCTTTTCATGTTTTATGTTGACAACATTTGAACCAAAGCCGATCTGCTGTTGACCAAGACGTTTTTGGATGATGCTATCTAATCCTCCAAACGCTCCCCCACAGATAAAGAGAATATTAGTCGTATCAACCTGCAAAAACTCCTGTTGTGGATGCTTTCTTCCACCTTTTGGTGGAATACTTGCCATGGTTCCTTCAACAATTTTTAGCAATGCTTGTTGAACACCTTCCCCCGAAACATCTCGCGTAACCGAAGGGGTTTCCGATTTTCTGCTTATTTTGTCGATCTCATCAATGTAGACGATTCCTCGTTGTGCTTTTTCTACATCATAATCTGCTGCTTGGAGAAGGTTAAGAATAATATTTTCCACGTCCTCCCCAACATAGCCTGCTTCTGTCAAACTGGTTGCATCAGCAATCGTAAAAGGCACATCGAGAATACGTGCAAGCGTTTGAGCAAGTAATGTTTTTCCACACCCAGTAGGACCGAGGAGAAGGATGTTTGACTTGTGAAGCTCGACTTCACTCGTTGTGCGATTCTTTAAACTTTCTATTCGTTGATAGTGATTAAATACAGCAACTGAGAGAATCTTTTTTGCTCGTTCCTGCCCGACGATGTATCGGTCTAGAAACTCTTTGATCTCTTTTGGAGTTGGAAGATCCTTATTGAGCGCATTAATCGGTGCGCTATCAAGCTCTTCCGTAAGAATATCATTACAGAGCTCAATACACTCATCGCAAATGTATACATTCGGACCAGCGACTAACTTTCTTACTTCTTCCTGAGTTTTTCCACAGAAAGAACACTGCAGTGAAGAACCTCTGGTAAATCTATCGTTTTTTCCTATCACGATAACCTCTTGATAATCCTTATTGTTTAAGTCACTTCCACTTTCCCTATGAAAGCCACATCCTACCTCTAAAAGATGTTAGAACCAGAACCAACTCTTCAACAAAATAAGCAATGGATTAGCTTTCTTATAAAGAATCACCACTACATTAAGAATCGACAGGGGATGGATGGCTCTTGAGCTCGATTAAAGGCCTAAAACGATTATTCGGTTTTTTGAGCGGTCTTATACCAGCTAGAGAGGAGCATGGCGTACAGGCAGCCCACGGCGGCTGAAATCACATTTAGACGGAGGTCTCTGAAATCAAAAATCCGGCCGGGAATAAACCGCTGCGAGCTCTCCTCCAAAGCCCCAACTCCCGCCGCAAAAATAAACGCACTTATTCCCCTTGCCACTCCAAACCGAGCGGGTTGACTAGAGAAGAAAAAAAACGAGAGCGCGCCATATTTAAGAATATGAACATATTCAATTCGCAAGTGAACCAGAGATTTAAAAAGAAACACACTCCCAATAATAGAGAAGATGGTAGTAAATAAAAGAGTTAGTACTCTGACTTTGTTGTTTTTTAACACGTGTCGTGTTCTGTAAATTTCAAAACACATCGCACACAGTGCAATGATGGAAAATACGTAGCAGAGCATTTCCGGATAAGAGTGCGCGGCATGAAAATAGCGTCTCTCCAGAAAACGACCCCATCTTGCCGCAATATAAACTCCTAGGAGTAGAATGCCGACAATAATCCTTGAAAGGAACTGAACGGGGAGCTGACATACAAAGAAAGGCATTTTTCTAACTTCAAAAGAAATGCTAGCTTACTCGAAGAGAGAGTTTATTTATTGTCTCGAATACACGATGGGGAGATTTATGGGAAGTTACAACCTGCAAGTTGGTGACCGGGTAGTACGAAGGGGCATTACTGGACCTCGGGGAACTGTCCAGGCAATTCGCGTTGAAACGATACGCTCAAGTATCCGACAAACGAAAGAGGGAGAGTCAACTCCTGGTGTCACGGTTTCGGTAATTTGGGATAACGGAACTACTTCCCATTTTGTCCCGGAGGGGTTGGAGAAGGTCTAGAAGTTGCCCCAAGCTCCTCTCGATGAAGGAGCCTCCGAATATTCGGAACGTGTCTTAAGATAATCAGAGACGAAACAAAAATCGAGCATAACACCGTCACCGAGCTATAAGGGTGAGGAACTCCGACGATAATCATTCCCAGTAAAGAGAGCACTCCACTAACAGAACCAAGAGATACGTAACTACTCAGCTTGACAACAATTGCAAAGACGATCAGTGCAATTATACTGGGAAGAGGGGTGATGATCAGAAAAACTCCGAGCCCGGTAGCAACCCCTTTCCCACCACGAAACTTTAAAAATGGGGAGAAGCAATGGCCAAGAATTGCGCAAACTCCAAGAATTGGAGCAAGTTCAGAAAACAGCTCAACAACCACTGTGGGATCTCTCAAAACCCCGACCTTCAGTGGATGAGATAACACCGCAGGAATTATCCCAAGACAAGCAGCAATCACCCCTTTTAAAAGATCAACGACAAAAGTAACTAGTGCAAGTTTTTTTCCTAAAACTCGCCCAACATTGGTTGCCCCAATATTTCCACTCCCATGTTGACGAATGTCAATTCCTTTACTTCTTGCAATAAGATATCCCGTTGGAATTGAGCCGATTGCAAATGCGGAGATGATTAAGATAAGAAGAATATTTTGATCCATACGATGTAACGATCAAACCGCATTTAGTAATGAGACTGGTCGGGGCGAGAGGATTCGAACCTCCGACCTCACGGTCCCGAACCGTACGCGCTACCAGACTGCGCTACGCCCCGATCGCTTGTGCTTATAACATGGAGGAGGAAAATGTCGCAAATAGGTTATCTTGATTTTGTTAGAGCAAGTGCAAGAGCAAGTCTAAGTGTAGTAGAAGTAGAAGAGTAAGACTTAGTCTAAGACTAAAACTTCTACTTAAGCTTACACTACACTTAGACTTGCTCTTGCACTTGCTCTAAACACTAACTTCGAAGCGATTCTATCGCTTGCCGATAACTCGAATGACCAAAAATATATGTCCCCGCAACAAGAACATCTGCTCCAGCTTTTACCACTTCTTTGCAGGTTTGTTCATTAATCCCTCCATCTACCTGAAGATGCACTGGCTTCCCACTTTTCTTGATAAGCTCAGAAACAGAGATAATTTTTTGCAAACTACTCTTTATAAACTTCTGCCCACCCCAACCCGGATTAACACTCATCAACAGCACAAGATCAATCTCTCCAATAATCGCCTCAAGATGTGAGGCAGGAGTTCCTGGATTAATCGCTACCCCAGCCTTGGCACCCAGTTGGTGAATCATCTCCACCATACGATGAAGGTGCGGACAAGTTTCATAATGAACCGTGATCCGATTCGCTCCAGCTTTAATAAACGATTCAATCTTGTTTTCTGGCTTTTCAATCATCAAATGCACATCAAGAGGGAGTGTTGTAACCCGTTTTGCAACCTCTACTACGTTGGGACCAAAAGTAATCGGAGGAACAAAATGTCCATCCATTACATCAATATGAATCCAATCAGCTCCCTGGTCTGAGACATTTTTGATCTCTTCTGCAAACATTCCCCAGTTTGCAGCAAGAATAGAAGGAGCGATAATTACTTTTTTCATCGTCATTCGTTTTTTCCTCGTAGGCTATCCTTTTAAGCTCCTCTTTACTAACGATAACCCTTTGTATGTGTCGTCATCTTCTAGCAGAAGATGAACGTCAGAGCATGTTAATTTTGAGGAGATAAAAATCTCTCTCCTTTTACAAAGGTATGGCCTTTGAGAATTTCTGTGATCGGCAATACTTTTTTCCCAGCAAATTGCATCTCATCAATAGCAAGAAAACTCTGCTTTCCTGCGGCGATGATCAGTTCGGCTCGATTCGTTTCGACAATTGTCCCTGCCTCGAAAAATCCATAATTTTTATCTTTTGCACGATGAGCTTTATAAATTTTAACGGCTTTATCGTTTACGTGAGCTCTCGCACCAGGATGAGGCGAACTTGCTCGGATACGCCGCAGAGTTATTTCAACCTCCTCCTCCCACACAATACACAGATCCTCCTCTTCCCACTTCGTAGCATAACTTACCCCAATTTCCTTTTGTGGTTCGGGATGAAGCTCCGCAGCAAGAATTTTAGGAAGATATTCAACAAGCATTTCAGCCCCCACAACAGCTAACCTATCGTGGAGCGTCCCATACGATTCATCCTCTCCAATGGAAACCGTCTTTGTTCCATACACCGGACCAGTATCAAGTCCTTCATCAAGCTTCATAATTGATACCCCCGTAATGGCATCACCTGAAAAAATCGCATGTTGTATAGGTGCTGCTCCACGAAAACGAGGAAGAAGTGAGGGGTGAACATTCACTGCCCCTATTTGACTCAGCTTCATAAATGACGTGGGAATAATTTTTCCGTACGCAACAACCACCAGGGCCTCAAGCGGGGGAAATGAATGAGAAAATTTATCCTCACTCAGAGAGGTTGGTTGGAGCACCGGAAGTCCAAGCTCAAGCGCCGCAATTTTTACCGGTGAGGGAGTAAGTTTTCGACCTCTCCCCGCTTCCTTATCAGGCTTTGTCAGAACTCCAACAACGTTAAATCTGTTCGACGCTACAAGCAGGCGCAGACTGGGAAGAGCAAATTCGGGAGTTCCTAAAAATAAAATGTTTTGCCGTTGCGAAGCTATCATCGAACCATCCGAGCTACCCTTCTTGCTGGAGCTTTTTAAATCTTCTCTTTGCTAACTCTCGTTTAAGTTTACTGAGATGATCGATAAACAGCACGCCATTAATATGATCTATTTCGTGCTGCAAGCACACCGCAAGCAAACCCTGGGCATCGATACGCAGGGGATTTCCCTCTTCATCCATTCCCGCAACCACCACGGAAGCGGGTCGCTTTACTGTTTCCCTAATTCCAGGAATACTCAAACAACCTTCATCAGTTTCTGAAAAACCCTCACTACTTACAATCTCAGGATTTACTATTTTATAAAATCTTCGCACCAGTTGCTGATCTTCCTCCTCCTCAACGTCAACAACAATAAGACGGAGAGTCGAACCTACCTGTGATGCAGCCAAGCCAATTCCTTGTGCCGCGTACATAGTTTCTACCATATCGTTAAGAAGAGACTTCACCTCTGGGGTGATTTTCTCCACCTTTGTTCCTACGATACGTAAGCGGGGGTCGGGATAAATGAGGATATCCAAAACTGCCATACTGCGCTGCTATTTATTTTTTATTTACCTTTTTTATTTACCTTTTTGCTGAAGCACTTCAACTATTAACTCCAAAAGCTGCTCAGGTTCAAAGGGTTTATGCAGATAGGGTCGGTTTGAGTTTTTTAAATATTCCTGAGTTTCTCTTCCCTTCTGATCGCCAGAGAGAAATGCAAATGCTTCCGCTTGGGAAGAAAAACGGTTCTGAACGATTTCATAGATGTATTGACCACTGGTCCCTTGCAAATTTAAATCGCAAAGAACACAGTTAAAAATCTCGCCTCGTTCAAAAAGTTCAATGGCTCCTCGATCGGAGGCACACTGACAATTCACTGAGGTATAGGGGCTTAGCACCAATTCCAAAATCCTTTGAATCGCCGAAGAAACCGTAGGCTCATCTTCAATAATCAGCACGGAAAAACGTTTCGGAAGAAGGCTACTAAGCTTGTCTTGCACTGTAGAATAAATTCTACTCAGCGCACGTTGCGAGCCACTCATCTCTTTTTTAGACTCTACCGGCAGAGTTTTTGGAAGCCGGATACGGGAACGAAATAAAAAACCCCCTTCTATTTCCTCTTGCTCAAGCATAAACTCACCAGCAAAACGCTCAATGATCGCCCAGCTAACGGTAAGACCAAGACCCAAGTGACGACTATCAGCATGCGTGGTCACAAATGGCTCAAAGAGTTTCTCCAATGGTAGTGAATTTGGACGTTGAAGAACGTTTGTCAGAGTCACTTCTCCAAAGTCCTCTCCCTGTATAAAGGATATTGTAGGAACTCTCTTCCTTCCTGTCACTTCTGAGTCAATCGACTGGAGTGCAAAAAAAGCGTTTCCCAAAAGTTCTCGAAATACTATCTGCAATTGACTCTCTTCGATGAGCACGATCGGAGAGGGCTCTTCGGAATTAAGCATGACCTGAGAAGCTTCAGGATATTTCTTCTTTAACTTTTCTAGTGCCTTTTTTAGTGCTGAACGCAAATCACAGGGAGAGGGGTGTGGGGTCCTTCCAGATAAAAGCATTACGTAACGTTCATTGGCTTGAGCAATTCGCCATGCCTCTTCAACCATGGAGTCCATGTAGAAGAGCATCTTGCTAGATTCAATTGTTTGACCACTTTCAAAGGCGCGATGAATAATTGCTCCAAAAGAGATGATTGAGGTAAGCGGATTTCCAATATCATGACTCAATTTGTGCACTATATTAGAAAGCTCCTCACCTTCTCGAAGTAAGAGAGTAGAGAACGTAGGCGTCGCCTGGATGATATTTTTGTGAGAGACTTGAACTTTATTTTTATCGATCATACCAAGAGCAGGCTTTGAAGTTAGAAACTTCGTAGTTAAGTGCGTAATATACTGTGCAGTTTAAATTGTGTAGCTTAATTTACGTAGTTTTATAATAGTTGTTAGCTTCTATGTTATTTACCTTTTCGATGTATCTAAATCTAGCAGCATCATCACAACAAAATAACCAATCTAAGAAAGAAGTAAAACATCTCCGTGTTTGCAACCGGACTCTCCATTGGATGAGAGCTTACGTTCATCCACTTCCACTTCTCCTTGTCCTCTGTTGCACTATTGCGCTGTTATTATTCCCAGAACAGAAGGCAGGGGTTCAAGTAGCGCTTTTTCCTTGTGTTTTAGTGGCGTTCTATTTTCTTCCAAAGCACCATCAACAACGAGTCCCAAAGCTCTCTATCTGGTGTTGCCTCTCTTTGTGGGGGCTAGCCCTGCTCCACAACAACGGATATATTTTTATCCCCTCCTCTCAACCCACGCTTTACATGAGTCATCTACAAAATGATAGCCATGGAATATCCCGTCACGAGTTCTATGTTGGCTACAATAAGATTTCTCGGCTTTATGATCTTCCCTCAATGAGATTGTTACAACGATCCATTCAATCAGAAGAGGAGGCACAAAAGTGGTTAAATTCTTATGAAAATGCCGTAATGCTTATTCATGGAACTTCTTCATGGCTTACGATCGTACTTCGAAGTGATTATCCTTTTTCAAAAACTCTCGGTAGTTCCTCTGATCTCCTTTCTCCAGCAATCTTTCCTGTGTCCCTCTCTAAGGACTCTCCACTGCCGATGAGACTTCTCATCGGAACAAGCATCCCCTCATTTACCATTCATACGGCAGATCCCTATCTTGCTAGAAACTTCCTTGGGCTCCTCAGTAAGGGACTATTTGAAGTTCCTTCAGAAAATGACAGAGAAAAAGAAAATCATCTTATTGCCTCCTCTGATGAGCTGCGTCGAACATACTTTCAGCTCGCGGCAGGTGTTCAAGGTCCCTGGAAGAGCTCAACACCCCAAGCAGTCGCCTTGTTCTTTCTTGGTGTTGATTATTTTATTGACGCAAACAAAAATAATACCTTCGATCGTTCAGAGATTAATTGTGCATTAGAGGCTTTTCAGCGAACAACAAAGCGTTTGCGCCGACACTATAACCCTGAGCTTTACTCACTTGCGCTGAATAATGCAGCCGTTTCAGAAGTGCTCATCGGCATAAAAGACGCGGATTTCTCCCAAGCAAAACGATGGCTTCTCGCCGCAGCATCTGTTTCAAAAGATTCAGGGGAAGCAACAGAAGGCGCAAAAATCGCCCTTATGAATCTGCTTACTCTTGAAAAAACTGGTGTCTTTTAGACTGCGCTCCGTTCTCTCTCACTGTCGTTGCGAGCGAAGCGAAGCAATCTCATACCGTAAATGATATTTCGAGATTGCTTCGCTTCGCTCGCAACGATAGTGAGAGCAAACTTCACTTCATGGCTATAGCTCCCTAACCGAACAGATTAAAGAACTTCTAAGATATCAATGTGTGGAATGCCTGGCGCTGGGTTTGCCGGATTTGAGTGCAGGGTATTAATTTCGTATTCATCGGTAAGTTCATCCCCATCGGTATCAAGGAGTAAGGGACTTGAACCATATTGAAACACTTCAGCACCATCGGAGATCGTATCTCCGTCCGTATCTGGATTTGTCGGAGAGGATCCAAACCGTGGCTCAGCAAAATCATAAATTCCATCGCCATCACGATCAAGAGGACGGTGGGCTTCTGAAACATCTAAAAGCACGTTTGCAGCAACTTCAGCCATTGCTTGATATCCATTGTCATTTGGATGAAGATTGTCAGAGCTTAAAATTTGATCGCCTAACATATAAAAATCGATCTCAGCATAAGAGCTGATGGCGTTATTAACAGATCTTACCCAGGAACTTTGCCCAGATCTTTTCACCGCAGTAAGTTTAGCAAGAAGTGTTATTGCACCGCTATCTTCTCCACGATTTACTATAGAAAGAAGATTGGAACGCGTTTTTGAAGAGGAGCGATCATCTAAAAAATAATCGTTTACTCCCTCAAGAACAATAATGTAGTCCGGGTCCACTCCAACACTAAACGCCGAAGATGCTCGAGAACGGCCACGTTGGCTTGATTCCCCAGATACTCCTAAATTCACCACCTGTGCATTTGGAAATATCTGGTTTATGCGGCCTGGATACCCTAACCCAGTGGAGTCTCGCTCTCCATAAGTAATAGAATCTCCGAAGGTAATAATTTCTACCTTCCCATCACAATTAATATCAACAAGTCCGTTTGCATCAGGGCATGCGTATGCAAAAACAACGGGAGCGATCGTCATCACCATCAGTAACAACAAGCTCGTTATCTGTTTTTTAAACATACGGTGTGAAAAAAAGGTTATAAAATATCCGACAAATCTGCCCTTATCCATCATCCTTAATCGTCAATAAAATACAATAGACAGGAGAGAAATCAATTCGTCTCTGATATTGTTCTTACTTCTCTCTGGTGCTACAGCTTCGATATACATGATTAATGCAATTTTCGGGCGGGAAATTAATTTAACAACCCGTAATCACTTGTATATTTCAACAAGCATAAATATTTCAGCAAAAAATGCCGCGGTATTTGCTGTGTTTTTCTGGAAGAAAAACGCCATTTGTTAGTTATGAAAGCCAGATTTTTTACAGATAAAACTCTCGTTTATCTTGTTTACTCAATCAACACCCTGACACCAACGGATCTTGAAAAACTCTCCTGGCTGCTGAGCGCCAAAGTGCTTGAAGATTCTTCACTGCCGGGACCATTTATTGGCCCAAAGCCAGAAATGGTCTCTCCTTGGTCAACAAACGCAACGGAGATCGCCTCAAACTGCGGCATCTCAGGAATCCTCCGTATTGAGTGCTTTCGAAAATCTTCCGCGGGCGAAGAAGATCCTATGTTGGAGCGTCGCTATGAAGTGCTTCGAAGTGACTCACTTACTGTCACAGCTACTCCACAACCAACTTTTTTTGTCGAAGATCTACGGAGATTCAATACCGAAGCAGGTCTTGCTCTTTCTGAAGAAGAGATCTCGTTTCTCCTTCAAGGAGAGAAGCAACTCAAACGTCGATTTACAGATTCTGAAATCTTTGGATTTGCTCAGATTAACTCTGAGCATTGTCGGCATAAAATTTTTAATGGAAAATTTGTCATCGACGATCAGGAACAGACTCATTCTCTTTTTGAGATGATTAAGGAAACCTCAAAACGATCACCTCAAAACATTGTTTCTGCATATCGTGACAATGTCGCCTTCCTTCGAGGACCTGAAATATCTCAGTTTGCTCCAGAACGTCCTACAACCTCATCATATTATTCTGAACATTCTATAAAAAGTGTTTTATCCCTTAAAGCAGAAACGCATAACTTTCCAACAACCGTGGAGCCATTTAACGGTGCTTCAACAGGAAGTGGGGGAGAAATTCGCGACCGTATGGCAGGTGGTCGTGGAGGGCTTGCCCTGGCTGGGACAGCCGTCTACATGACCTCCTCTCCTCGACTTGAACAACGAGCTGCCACTGCAAAGCGAAACCTCCCCAAAGAGCGCCCTTGGAAATATCAAACACCACTTGAGATACTGATCAAAGCATCAAATGGAGCCTCTGACTTTGGAAATAAATTTGGTCAACCATTATTGGTCGGCTCGCTTCTGACCTTTGAGATGGAAACATCTCGTGCTTTTTATGGCTATGACCGATGTATTATGCTTGCTGGTGGGGTCGGCTACGCTAACGAGCTCCATGCCCTCAAACAAAAAATTTCACCGGGGGATAAGGTAGTACTTCTTGGCGGAGATAATTATCGAATCGGCATGGCAGGTGGTTCTGTAAGCTCCGTAAGTGGTGGTGCTTATGCAAAAGCACTCGAGCTAAGTGCGGTGCAGCGATCAAACCCTGAGATGCAAAAACGAGTGTACAATGTTGTTCGAGCTCTCGCTGAGAATGTTCAGAATCCAATAACATCTATCCACGACCATGGTGCTGGTGGACATATTAATTGTTTTAGCGAGCTCCTAGAAGCATGCGGTGGGAAGATCTTTCTTGATAAACTTCCTCTCGGGGATGCAACACTTTCAGTTCGAGAGATTATTAGTAATGAATCCCAAGAGCGAATGGGCCTCATTGTTTCTCCCCAAGATATCTCACTTCTTGAAGAGATCTCCGTTCGAGAACGTTCACCGATGTATGTAGTCGGAGAAGTGGATCATTCTGAACGTATTGTATTTGAGAGTGCTGATGGATCAAAGCCGGTAGATCTTCCCTTAAGCCTTCTTTTTGGAAGCTCTCCTGTTACCATACTTCGCGATGAAAGAGTGCCGATGGATCTTTCAGAAGTTACAGCAAATCTTAGAACGGCAAAACAACTTGAAGAGATCCTTTTTCAGGTATTTTCCTTAGAAAGCGTCGCCTGTAAGGATTGGTTGACGAATAAAGTAGATCGTTGCGTTAGTGGTCGAGTATGTTTGCAACAATGTGCTGGTCCATTACAATTGCCGCTAAACAACCTTGGTGTCGTAGCACTTGATCACACCGGAACTGTCGGTATCGCCTCATCACTTGGTCATGCTCCGATTGCAGGACTCATTGATGAATCTGCTGGTTCGCTTCTCAGCGTTAGTGAAGCACTCACAAATATTGTTTGGACTGAACTCAGTGGAGGGCTTTCTGGTGTAGCATTGAGTGCAAACTGGATGTGGCCAGCAAAACGTCATGGAGAAGATGCTCGTCTCTACCGCGCCGTAGAAACCCTCTCACGTTTTGCAATGGAGCTTGGAATTCCTGTTCCTACGGGCAAAGATTCGCTCTCGATGACCGTTACCTATGATGATGGGCTTGAGGTTCGTGCTCCAGGAACCGTAATTGTTTCTGCACTTGCCCCAGTAGTAAATGTAAGAAACTGTGTCACTCCAGATTTAAAAGAAAGCCAAAACTCAGTGCTCCTCTATGTCGATCTCAGTGGTCTTTCTTCAAATCCTCTTGGAGGAAGTGCCTACGCGCAGGTGCTGGGAACACTTGGAGCAAGCTCACCATCAATTAAAAATGTTACGGCTTTTCGTGAAGGATTTTCTTATCTCCAAAAGCTCGTTAAAGATAAATCACTCCTTTCAGGACATGATGTTTCAAGCGGGGGGTTGATTACTACAATATGCGAGATGGCTTTTGGAGGCCAGTGTGGGGTTGAACTCTCTCTTGAGAACGAAGAAGATCTCGGAGGATTTCTTTTTGGAGAGAAGCCTGGAGTGGTGTTGCAAATACCAACATCAGACCTGGATCAAATATCTAAAGAGTTTATAAAACGAGGACTTACGTGTAGAACGCTTGGAAAAGTTAGTTCAGAGCGATCGGTAATTCTTCATGCTAAGGAGTTTTCATGGAAGTGCTCACTTTCTGATCTCCTTAAACAGTGGTTTCGCCCCTCTTATCTCTTTGATGCTCATCAAATCGATCCACAGAAAGCTAAGGAGCGTTTCGATACCCTTGAGAGTCGTTCGCTTTCTTTCATTTTCCCAAAAGAATTCAAAGGCACTGCTTCTCAATTTGGTGTTGATTTCAACCGAACAAAAAAGACAGGCCTTCACGCCGCCGTAATTCGGGAAAAAGGAACCAACGGGGAACGTGAGCTGGCGTTTTCTCTCCATGCCGCTGGATTTGATGTTAAAGATGTAACGATGACTGATCTTATATCTGGACGAGAATCGCTTGATGCCATTTCGTTAATTGCATTTCCGGGAGGGTTTTCAAATAGTGATGTCATGGGTTCCTCTCGTGGATGGGCTGGAGCATTTCGCTACAACGAGCAGGCACTTTCTGTTCTCTCACGTTTTTTTCAACGTCAAGATACGCTCTCGCTTAATATCTGCAACGGTTGCCAGCTCGTTGCTGCTCTGGATCTGCTTGCCCCGACACCAGAGAAGAAGATCTCCATGTTGCATAATGAGTCTAAGAAGTTTGAGTGTTCATTTCTCGGCGTTGATATCAGCGAGAAAACAAATTCTATCTTTCTTCAATATCTCCGTGGGACACGGCTTGGTGTTTGGGTTGCTCACGGAGAAGGAAAATTCCAATTTGGTGGCAAAGAATCAGACTATGATATCGCGTGTCGGTACGTAGACTCCTCCTATCCTCAAAACCCAAACGGCTCCGCCTACAACGCCGCCGCAGTCTCCTCAGCCGACGGAAGACATCTGATGATTATGCCTCATCCTGAACGAACAACATTCCCATGGAACTGGGGCTACTACCCAGAAAAAGAACACGAAATTTCTCCGTGGATGTTGATGTTTGTGGCGGCAAGGGATTGGCTAAAGAAAAATCAAACTCAAGGCTAGAGCTGTTCCAATTAATATCTGTTTTAATTGAACACAGGGTTACACAGAGTTAAATCTAAGAAACTTTATTTCTTTACTCTGTGAAACCCTGTGGAACTCTGTGTTCAATTAAAAATCTCTAGCGCCGTTCCACTTTAAGTGTGGCAAGAAATCTGTCGTTGCGAGCGGAGCGAAGAAGTCTCTTAGCGGCTCGTCGGCGGCCGGGCCTCCCGGCTCGCAACAACAGGTGCTCTAAGACTCCATGTTGACTGGCACCTACTCTTTCTCTGACGCCTAGAATTCACCTAACTAGATTTATTCGAAACAGGCACTATTATCATTGGTATCGCGCTGGTTTAACCTATCGCAATGGTGGAAAACTCGGCCGAGAGAGTCGATCCTCTCGGCCGAGTTTGGAGTTTCTTTGCACTACGACTGCTCCCCTATTTGATCGGGAACAGCTCTATGCTTTTCAACGAACCATCGCGGTTTACTCCTCCAGCAACAATGAGTCGGGTCCCGTTGGATATCAACCGATGAAAAAATCTGCGCTGATTCCAATGTCCGATCGGTTCCCAAGCTGTGGACTCGCAGGAAAGTTTCAAGATCGTCCCTTCAGCTCCGCTCACATAAAGGTCCTGTCTCACCGCAAATGCAGAACAGCCAAACGCACTCATATCACTTCCAGGCTTATCGCTAATGGGCACACTTGGTCCCACACGCCAAGTTCCACTTTCAAGCTCAAGTATGTCGACGTTATTGGAGACATTGCGCTGATCGTCAATTCCGCCAATCACAAAAAGCTTGCCTGCGTAACCCGCCGCAGCAAGTGCTCGTCGTTTGAACGGAGCCTCGGATAATTTCACCCAAGCCGTTGGATTTTGAAGATTAAGTCTATAGACGGTAGAAAGCCACTCGCCATCTTTCGAACTACCATTTAATCTCCATCCTCCAACAACGATAAGATCAGAACCGATGATGACCGAATCGTGACTCGAGCGTGGTTCCGGTAACGACGGCAGATTTTTCCAGCTATTGGCGGTCGGATCGTAAACTGCAACTTCGTCAACCGAGCGCATGTCTTCCTTCTCCTCTGCCTTGTTCAGAGAGTTCACGCCGCCAATGCGATAAAGATAATTACCATCACTGACGAGAGAAACGCTCTGTAACGGAAACTCTCCTGGGAGAATTTCCCAAGGTGCGTTGGGATTATCAAGTAACCGGCGAGCAAACTTACCTGATAAATTTGATTGCGAGTGTTGATGGTTTTCTCCAATGTGCCCCCCAAGCACATATAAATGCTGACCCTGAACAGCCGCCCCAAAGCTTTTGATCGGAGTCAGCAGATCGCCACCCCCGATCGGTGTCACCTCGCGCTGTCTGTCCGTCGAAAGCTCACCTGCACCTGCATAGACTGTCATAAATGATAGTGCGAACGTCATCCAAACCATTCTCGTTTGCATTGTTTAAAACCTTAACCTTTCCATGGCATTGTTTTTGGAGGCTTCGCGGGCCTCCGTTCTCAAAAAACGCTTCCAGTGCCGCGACACCAACGATGTGATTGTCGTCGAGGACAGGACGAGGAATCACAACGTTGGTGACGTAATTAATTTCAAGAAAGGAAAGAATTACCCATATTCACAAAAAAAAGAGCTGGTGGAGCGACACTTCTTGTATCCCACCTTATAAAAAATTTCAAAAGTTACTCTTAGACACTGTATCAAAACTTCCACACTAGATTACGTCTCTGGAGAACCTTCTTCTCAATATAAATGGCCATAAAAAGAGCTGTGGTAATCAGATAGGAACCTCATTTTACCCTTCTTAAATGAAACCCTTTTTTTTTCTCCTTCGGCTTCTCCGCTCTTTGGTCTAATTCAACCTTTTCTTTCTCTCTTAATTCTTTATCCGCATCCCGCCCCAAAACCTTCTTCCCCAGAGTCTTCAACTGCGCCTTTACAAATTGGAGGAGAAGTTCCTTTGGCATATCTTCTGGCCACACTGCATTTCTCCCACCACTTGACGTTAACCCCCACACCGCTTTCCAGGGCAGAATACACTCCTGGTAATTGCCATCAAACCGAAGGTAAGCGGTTATGGCGGTTTCATCGTGAGTAGTTGTTCCTTGAAAGAGAGCACTTAACTTCAATACTAAGGCAGGGTTATCCCGGAGGGTTTGGGGAAGTTGCGCCGTAGTATCTCGCCCATCAAGGTGAACAAGGAGATGATCCTCCTTAAAATACTCCTCAAACAGAGAGATCTTCTGTTTAAGCCTTTTTTGTTCCTTAACGCTCATGGTGCTTCTTCCCGTGTAACTCTCTGATTCAATTATGAGTTTTTATTCAAAGTCGCAAGTACCTCCTCCTAGCTTCATCATACTATTTGGGATGCATTTAAACGATAAAGGAGCGTTTAAGAAAAGTCCGGGAGAAGACGATATTTAGAGATATAAAGTATTAGAATCTGAGCAATTTACCTTCGTTCGTGCCAACAGGTTTTAAAAGGAGATTTTACCGTGCGCGTTCATCCAACCGTTCTTCAGGGCTCGAAGTCAAAGATCCCGCTCATTGCTGGGGGAGTTTTTGTCTTTCTTTTACTCGCCGCTAATTTATTTAAAAGCGAAGCTCCCGCTCTTCCTCCCCCTGTTCCGATGCAGATTGTTGCAGTAGCAAAGTTATCGATTGGCGTACATGAGGCATTTACGCCAGAGAATGTCGGTTTAGAAGAGCGACCTGTCTCTACCCTTCCTCCCGAACCGCTCACCGTTCTTGAAGAATTAAAAGACAAAAAAGCGCTTGGTGTTATTCCTCCAAATTCAGTCATTACTCGCGCACTTATTTTAGATCCCTCAGTGACAACAGAACCAGCAAAGCTCGCTGAACCTGTTGCAATCATTGACCCCTGTGACAATGAACTTGCCGAGATCCGCAAACATATGGTTTCAATTCCTATAACCTTTCAAAGTTCTGCGCCTGCACGATGTACCCGTCTGGCGATGTCAGTACAAACCCCAAAAGGAATTGCTCCCATCGTTGATGAAGCAATTGTTGAAAAACTCGAGGGAAATCTCGTTCGTATTTTGGTTAATCCCGACCGAGCCCCAGTTATTGATCAAGCAAAGTTTCGAGGTGGAGTGTTTAGTTATGTGGAAGTACCCAAAGGAGTTCTTAACCCCTATGCCGGACAAACTGTCGCGGATGTAGCGCAACTTGCTTCTTACTTTGGTGATCCTGCAGACTTGCAACCAAAAGTAGAAGAAAAGAAAGAGGAGGTTGATGGGTGTACTGGTTTTGCAAAAATCGGTGACACGATCTACTGCACCAAAGAGGGGAAAGTTTACATCTACAACCCAGAAACCACAAAACTTATTGAAACAAAGAAGGAGTATTTTCTCAAAGATCTTAAACCGCTCAACAACAGTGAGCAGAAATCTGGCAAGAGTTTAAAGCCAGAACCAACAACAGCAATTGAAGAAGAAGCTGAACTCGAACCGCTCTATCCAGTAACCGGATTAGGGCAATGAGTTCCGCAAAAAATAGAGTTTACTAGTATACTAAAAATGTTAAGGGTTTGTGGTTTTCAATGTCAGGTTTGCTCAAGCAGTTACAAAGTTCAAGGGCAAAAGGCACTTCGTCGGTAAACGAAGTTCTTCTTGAACCGACATACACGAATATCCAGGATCGCAGTCGCCGAGCTCCTTCACGATCGATCATTGATGACAGCGCTCCTTCACCACCTGCAAAACAACCTTTTGATCAGACAAAGATCCTTGAGTCCGAACAGCTTCTCAATGATCTGATGCAGGAGTCAGAGAGTCTTCTCAAAGGAGGCCAAAAGGAAGGTGCACAGAAAAATTCTCCTGAGCACACCCCCGGTTCGGCCTCAGCAAAGGAAAACCGTCCCCAAGGTGGACAACCGATCAAGTCAAGTGAACGATCCGCACATTTAAAAATTGTTCGCAGAAGAACAGCAGCCCCAACACCGAACGCGGGTCCAAGTTTTCGAGAAGACAATCTCCCCTGGTGGCTTCGAGATGATAAGAAAACAACACCTCAAGTAGAGGTGCTTGTTCCAGCCGCACGAAAGATGCTCAATGAAGTTTTCCCGGCCGAAGGCGAAATTAAAATGAGTATTGCCGAGGCGGTAAAAAAAGCCGTGGAGCTTGCTTCTCAAGCATTGAGCGCTGAAATTCGAATCTCCCTTAATGATCAAGAGCTCGCTGAGAAGGAACTGCTCAGTCTTCTCACCGGCAAGGGTCCTCTCCAGCCGCTCTATGAAGACAGCTCGGTGACTGATATTTTCATCGATGATCACAAGAGCGTAAAAGTCATTCGTCGTGGACGGGCAATTGAAACACCGTTTCGATTTCGCAGTCCTGAAGAGTATAAAGCATATATCTCCGGAATGCTCCAACAGGTTGATCGTGTGCTCAACCTCAGTTCCCCGATCGTTGATTGTGTTCTTCCCGATGCTTGGCGAAGTCGTATCAATGCCGTTGATTCTTCTCTCGTTGATGGCGAAGAACCAAGGATCTGTATCCGAGTTCCTCGACTCCAGCAGATCAGTTTCTATGATATTTTACAAACAAAGACCCTTCCAGCAACACTTGCCGCATGGCTTGCTGAAGTTGTTGCTTGTGGGGAAGCAAATATTTTAGTTCTCGGTGCAACCGGTTCAGGAAAAACGGTAATGACTACAGCGCTCCTGAGCGCTGTAGGTTCAGATGAACGAATTATCACTATTGAAGACGTTCCTGAGGTATTTGTTCCAACCGCACATCTTGAGAAACTCGTTGCCCGTCCTTCAAATGCACAAGGGCAAGGGGAGGTAAAAATGCCTCATTTATTGCGCGCTGCTCTGCGTCGCGCGCCGCATCGTATTGTCGTGGGAGAAATTCGAGATGAGGAGGCACGCCTTTTTTTACGTGCTTTGGAAACAGGTCACGCGGGCTCCATTGCTACGGTCCACGCTGAATCTGGAAAGGATAGTCTCTGGCGATTACTGGATCTCGTTGCGGCATATGAAAACTCTCCCCAAGACAGTATTATGCGACGAATTAGTCGGGCGCTCCATATTTTGATTACCATGAAGAAAGTCCAGGGAACCCCGTGTTTGATGGAGGTCTGTGAAGTACGTCCTCCAGTAAATGGGGAATTCGTTGTTACAGAACTTGTAAAGTTTGCTGGACTTCGAAACGGAAAACGAGAATGGCGGCTGATGAAAAACCATTCTTTCTGGCTTGATAAAATTCGCGAGCGAGGATTGGAGCTTCAACCTGGACCAGGCCTCCTGCCCCCAGAGGTTGGTGCAAGCAGTAACGTACCTCATGCACCTTCGGGAGAAAAGAAATGAGAGAGTCCATCCGTTTAAAAAAGCTGAAACTTAACTCCCTTGAAGACGTTAGTGTCAAAGAGAAAAAAGTAAAAAAATCAAAAAAGATTCGCACTCGTGTGCCACGAGGAAGCTACGCTGAGCGCCTCCAACAAGCTGGTATTTATCTTTCCCCGTTGATTTGGTGCACGATGGTGATCTCTGTCTCAATTTTTGTTGCTGTCACCCTGAGTAAGTCTGTAGGAAACGTTGTTGGGATAAGTGCCGGGTTCTGCCTTAGTTACTACATGCTTACTATTTTATTAAACATTCGCTCGGAACAACGTCGCGGGAAGGTCGTTCCCGATCTTCCTGGATTTATAGATACTCTCGCCGCAAGTTTGGGAACCGGTTTTAACATGGAAACATGCATTGAACATGCAACCGCAGCGCTTCCCGAGGGGGTCTTGAAGAAGGAGTTTCGATCGGTGGTAAAAATGCTCAATAAAAGCATCACCCTTGATGAGGCTCTTGATCATCTTGTACGGCGAATTGCGGGGCAAGAAATTATCTCTCTCTGTGTAACGATCCGACTCTTCTATGGAATGGGAGGTCGGGTGGTGTCACCGTTTAAACGTTTGAGCGGAAAAATGCGTCAACAACAAGGTGTTCTTGAACGAGCTTCTCGAGATCTGGTGGGAACTCGACAGGGATTTTATGTGATCTTGGGGCTCTCTATTGTTGTTCCGGCAGCGCTCTCAGTAACACAACCCGATTACATCATGAAAGCATTTGAACATGAGGTCATTAAGTACGTCATGCAGGGTGCCGTTGTTGCTCAAATTGTCTGTTTTGTGGTTTTTAAACGTTTCACGGCATTAAAGGTTTAGCGGTTCAAGGTAGTGAGTTAGAAACATGTCAGCGTATCTCCTCCTCCCATTACTCGTTATGCTTGGTTGGCTTGCGCTTCGCGCTCTTGAGGTGCAAAAGCAACATCAACGAGAATTAGGAAGATTTTCCGCCACCGCTCCAATTGAGGAACTGACATTTGAAAAAAAGATTGATCGGTGGTTTGCAACACTCGGACGAAGAGTTGCAAACAAACGAAGCGTCCAAGCTCAAGCTCAACTTTCAGACAAAGAGATGGGTGACCAGCTCAAGGCGGCGGGTCTTGAAACGGTAAGTGACCAGGGAAAGTTTGCATTAGTGAGAATTGTCTGCTTGCTTGGTTGGCTGGCAATTGTTTTTACGGTCTGGGGTCATTTTTCTACCTACTATGCAACTGTTTATACGATATTTGTGGGTGCCTTTGCGGCAATCGGTCCAACGCTCTGGTTAAGTAGAAAGAAACATGCCCGAACAGAGGATATTCAACGCGAACTCCCGCTTATTGTTGATCTAACAAACCTCGCAACAAGCGCTGGTTGGGATGTCGGCGCTGCATTAGAAAAAGTGATTGATGCGTTGGCTCAAGAGTTTCCGCGGCACCCTTTATTAAAAGAATTTTCAAAAGCTCGTTGGTTAGCTTCAACCGGATATACCTGGGGAGAGGCACTAGATAAGGTATCAAGAAAATTAGGAGATGATACGGTAACGAGAGTAAACGCAGCTCTTGTCCAAGCAATGGATCAGGGAGGCGATCGCTCCGAGCAACTTGCTGGTATTGCCGATGATGCTCAGCGTACCTACTACGCGGCTCTTGATAAACGTCTCGCCGCGGTACCAGTAAAAGCCCTGATCATTATGGTCCTTCTGTTTTTAACCTACTTTATCATGATCCTCGCACCGGCAATGGTGGGGGTTGGCAGCAGTTTTTAAGCTTTCCCACTCTGCTAGGAATATTTACAAAACCACAGAAACAAAGAAATAAAGGATTTTTATTGCATTTCTCTGCACCTCTGTGCCTCTGTGGTTTTATTAAAATTCTTAACTGAATCGTTGGGGCAGTTTTGACCCTTATCTGTTTACTTTTCAATTATTGTGTGAATAGTTAATATGTCGAGCGAAATTCAGTTAAATGTTTTTTAGAGGAGCGCATGAAGTCTGCTAAAGTACTGATCGTTGAGGACTCTCCCTCCCAAGCAACGGTCATTGCTGACATCGTTAAGTCAGCTGGACATACTCCATCTGTGTATACGACACTTCCAACAGGAATTGCTCAGATTCTTAGTAAGGAAATGCCAGATTTGGTACTCCTGGATCTTAAGCTCCTTGATAGTCAGGGAAAGCAGGTCGCTGATGGATTTCAGCTCTGTAGAGAGGTTAAACGTTCCCTTCCTACCGTCCCTGTGATCGTCATTACCTCTGAAGGTGATGAAGATGCATGTGAATGGGCAATTCTTCAGGGCGCTGATGCTTTTCTTCAAAAACCGTTCAAAACACAGGATCTCACAGATATAATGAACTCTGTTCTTGTGGGAAGATCTCCCTCCTAGTTTCTAAGTATTTGTAAATCCTAAAGCCTTCCTGGGACTTATTGCATCAAAAGAAGAGGTCGTGGTGTTATCATCAATTGCAAAACATTTAATTTTTTCTCCAATAAACAATGCGTATCTTTCTCATTGACCCAAATCCTCAAAGTCGTGGCGAACTTGTTTCACGAATTAACGAAGCATTGAGACAAGCAGGACTGAAACGTGCTCAAGTTGTTGATGGCGATCTCAGTTTAATCCAAGCAAAAAAAGGTTCCGATCAACCTGCTTGCTGCTTTCTTGGACCTGGCTGCTATGAACAGCTTGAAGAATCAATCGGATTATTTAAAGGGGCATATCCAGATGTTCCTGCAGTGCTTGTTTTGGACAACGAACGGTATTCCACGGAAGCCGTTGAGCTGAGACGATTAGTCAACATTCGTATTATTGCCATTGCCGATCTCGCTCAGATGGCAGGATTTATTCTTGATTGTGAAAACATGGCCGGAGGTTCTCCCGGATCAAAAAACCGGGGTGTGATCTCTGTGGTGCAATTAAAAGGAGGCGTTGGAACATCGACGGTTGCTTGTGCGCTTGCCTCTTGTTGGGCAAGACATGATCTCTCAGTAGCCCTTTTAGATCTTGACGATGTGAATCCTCAAATTACAGATTGGGGTCGGGTAGGCTCCTCTCAACGAAGAGCAATGTCAGAACTTCTTCGTGCTGGTGATGTTCCCAAATATCGTGTCAATGAGCTTGCCTGTCCGGTAGAGGGATATAATGGAAAACTCGCCGTGATTGGACAACCTGAACGATATCATGAAAGCTTTCATTTTAAAGCTGATGTCATCGATGGCGCGCCAAATGCCGCCATATTTGTACAATCACTCATCAAGGCCCTCCGAGAGGAGTTTGATGTGATCGTTATTGATGGTGGCCGTTCCTGGGGTATCTCCTCGTTTACTATTTTACCTCTCAGTCAACATGTTCTTCTTGTTACTGATGATGATGGAATGTCCGTGCGAAGAACTCTGGATAATTTACACCGCCTTACCCGCGAGTCTGACGATCCCGCAGAGTTTGACCTCTCACGATGGAGCTTGGTACTGAATTCATACTCAAGAAAACTTCTCTCTCCAAAAGATCTCAGCGTTGAGATTCGCGAACTCGATCTCTTCCCCGAGTCTGCAACCCTTTATACAATTCCGTTCTCCGAGAAAGGTCGCCAGTGGGGAGGTCCTGGACAGAGTTTTTATGACATGGTCGATGATGCTGATAAAGCAGGTCTGAGGCAGATTGCATTTAGCCTTGTTCCTTTTAGACAGGAACAGAAAGCGCCCCTCTATGATAAGTTTCGGCAAAAATTCCAAAAAATCCTCTCTCAAGGTCCTTCTCCGACCTAGCGCGCCGTGAAATCCACTTCGACGATCTTCCGTTCTGCGATCTCCTCTTGCAGTTTGTTACCTCTCTTTACATTGCTTTATCTTTTTGCTGCGTTTATTTCGCCGCACGATCCAGATCTTGGGTACCATCTCAGCATCGGCAACTCAATTCTCAACACTTTCACATTTCCACAAAACGATACCTTTCGTGTTGACTCCACAGCACCGGAGCTTGCCTATTCATGGCTTCCTGGTGTTTTTCTCGCACTCACAGAGCAAGGAGCAGGGGTCCTCGGATTACGGCTGTGGATTATCCTGACGATTTTTTTGATCACGCTAATATCAGCAATGCTTATTGTTTCCCGACGAACTATTGTTCAGAGCGTCTTTCTCCTCGTCCCCCTCTCGCTTGCTTTGTTTCAAATCTGTAGTCCCCGACCACGTCTTTTTGCCGCATTGCTCTTTGTCGCGCTGCTTTTCTTTCTCCGTGAAGATACTTTCAGTAAGGGTGGTTCGTTTTTACTAAAGCGAATAATCGCTATATTTTTTATTGTTTCACTCTGGGCAAATTCTCACATCTCTGTGTTTTTAGCCTTGCCCGTAATCGCCATGTTTAGCGTGGGGTGTTTCTTACAAAAACAAAAAGGCTACACGATGAAAGAAATGGCACTGTATCTTACAGCGGCGCTCCTTGCTCTTTTTTTTAACCCCTATGGGTTAAAGCTTTATACCTTATTGTATGACTTTTCTCCGTACCACCAACAAGCGATCGCTTCAAAAATAATCGAACTCGTGGGTATCACTGAGTTTCAAGACACTTGGCCAATCTGGGTTGCTCCTAATTTCTACCTCTTTGGTATGTGGATTCTTTTTAGCAGCATGCTTTTGGTGCGTGCGGTAATAAAGGTAAAAGCGCAGCGGGAAATCTCTTTCCGAACTTTTTTTTCATCCTTTCCAGATGATTTTTTAGGTGCATCATTGATTGCTACTTTTTTTGCTGTCCTCAGTTATTCGAGTGCGCGCCATGCTCATCTTTTCTCACTCGCTGCTATTTTTGCTTTAAGTTGTGGCCCTAAGAAGGATTTCATTTTCAAACCACTCTATTCACAATTTGGAATAATACTTTTTATTTTCGCTACTGTCGTAGGAATGAGTCAGGGGGTGTGGGGAACATACTGGTATACTCCACATGCTACCAATCAGTACTATCCGGTTATCGCGATGGAAGGCTTAGAGAGAGCCATTCAAACTGCAAAAAAACCACTTCGAATCCTTACCCCGTTTAGTAAAGGACATTTTGTAACCTATTGGCTAAATCAAAGAGATCTCTCCTCAAAAGCAAAGGTAGTTCTTGATGGAAGAATTGATTTGCTAGGCCGAAGTCGGTTTTTCCCGGTCTTTGATGCCTATAACGGAATATGCTCTCTAGACACATTGAATTTCTTTACAGTAGACATTGTTCTTGTGGAAGAGCACGATGAGCTTTTTGAGATTCTGAATACTAATCCAGAGTGGGTAGCGATATCAGGGGATACTATTGTTTCATTTATGCGCACCTCGCTTATAAAAATCAGCGAAGAAAAAAATATCTAAAAAGGTTGAAATGCATAAAAAAGGGTTAATCGTCCTTCCTTCTTATAATGAACGAATGAGTGTTGTCTCGCTCTGTCAAGCGTTGCGTCGAGAACTTCCTGATCTTGATCTGCTTGTCATTGATGATGGATCAAGCGATGAGACAGATCGAATGTTAGCTGAGCATGGCTTTGATTATTTGCAGCACCCTCAAAACCTTGGTTATGTTGAAGCACTTCGCTCAGGCTTGATGGTATCAATCTTGGAAGAGCGTCCTTTTATCTGTTTTTTTGATGCTGATGGACAACATCGGGTAGAAGATCTCTGCAAAATGATTACTGAATTTAAACACCGCAATCAAACTGGATCTCTAGATATTCTTCTTGCCTCACGTTTTCTCCATCCTGCGGGCAAACCAACAAGTTTTGTTCGTGGCTTAGGAAACCGCTTCTTTTGTTCATTGTTACGATTTCTCACAAAAAGAACGTTTAGCGATGTTAGTAATGGTCTAAAAATTCTCTCTCCAAAAGCAGCAAAACATATGAGCACTCTTCCCTTAGAAGATGCTCATGCAGAACTTCTCTTTTCTGCCGTAAGAAATGGCTTCACTATCGATGAATATCCCGTTGTGGTCCTTCCTCGTGAACAAGGAAAATCAATGATTACATTTTTAAAAGCATTGTGGTACCCTATGCGAACACTTCTTGCGGTGATAATTTTATACCGTTTGCGGCCTTCAAATAAATGAAACTTATGATTAAACGTAAGGCTTTTGTAATCGATTATGCGGCTTAATTGTCTCGCTTAATCCACCTATCAACAGCATTATAAAAAAGAAGAACTACAAGTATGGATCGTTTTTTGCATTTCACTTTCTTAGGACACATTTTATAGCAGGTGGAGCGTTGTAGGCTTATTTCTATCTAAGAAGTTACCGATAGGTTGGCTTACCAGGGATTAATTTTACACGGTTACGGGAATGCGTAGGTTCAAGAAAAGATCATCTTTTTCACTATTTTTTATCTTTATACTTCAAGCAAATTTGCTTGTTTGTAGTTCCGCATATTCAGAAGGGGTCACCTTACCAGCTACGGGAGTCTGGAACAGTTTTAACAAACATTTAAACGTTCTTGAATGCAACAACATCTCTTCCAAAGCTATCTCTTTGAACGTCAAAATCCTTAACAATGCAAATGAAACGATTACAAACCGCACCTTAAATCTTCATGGCTTAGGAACGGCGCACCTTCTCCTAACTGATTTTGTCATGGATGATGCTTACGGAACGTATCTTATCACAAGAACCTCCGGCGCAAACGGCGCTGATATAAAAATTAACTGCCTCACTGCAATCTATCGCTTGAGTGCTCCAGATGCAAATAAGGAGGTTGAGTATGCGTATGCACTGCCTGTTAGAGCACCGCTGATTGGTGAAAGTTTCGGTGTATATAATTCAATGAATCCTGAAGGGGGAAACGCACAGCCGGTTTTTAATTGGCTTTCTGTTGTAAACTCTAGCTCCTCTCCACTGAGTGCCAAAGTGCGTGTGTATAAGGAAGATGGTGCTCTTGATAGTGAGGCGACGTTTCAGATTACAAATCTTCCCCGAGGAGCAAGAAAAGACTTTGCACTGGGACATCCTCAGGGCAAAAAGGTGGGGCTTTATCGAATTACTCCTACAAATTTAGCACAACCATATGATGCTTTTCTTACTCGGTTTAGCAAAAAGGGATCTCTGTATAACTTTGCGTTTCCTCTCCGAGCACTTCCAGGTTCCTGCGGAGCTGGGCCAATTCCCGCTTCAACCATGGGCAACGCTTCAAATTGGGGAGAGATTGCAAATCCACTTGGTTTGTCTGTCACTGCAAACATCAAAGTGCGAAACAGATTAGGAACCGTTATTCACAGCGCATCACAAGTTATCGCTCCTCGATCGCAGTACCATCTTTATCTTAATCAATTCTTAGGCCCAAACAATGTGGGCTCCTTTGAAGTAACCTGCTCCGCACCCAAACGCGTTCTTGTACAAAGTCTCTTTTATGGGCACCGCACTCAGAGCTCTCCTCTGATTGAATGGGCTTATGCATCGCAAGCAACCGGCTTCCATGGAACAATAAACGATACTATCGCAAGTTCAGTAAACACCTTCTTAGGAGCTGCCGATTGGCATAAATTGTTTGATCTGAGTCAGTCAAGCACTCAACTTGTTACTCGCATCTACGATCCCCAAGGAGACGCACTTTCTCCTGATTCACTCACGTTACAAACGGCTGGAGCACTTGATATCGGGATCCACGAGACCACCGGTCAAAATTTCTATGGCCTCTCTCTTACCCGTGCCCTAACACCATCAGCAGAGTACTCCTCTGAACTTCTCCGTGTGTTTTCTAACACCGTTGGAGGGATCGGCTATATTATGAATATTCAAGATGGGATTTTTGTTACTGCCAGTGGAGACTCCCCTCTTGATAATCAAGCGCCTCTAGTCTCTGCAGGACCAAATCAAACCGTAACCTTTCCGGCAAGCGTAGCTCTGAATGGCACTATTACCGATGATGGGCTTCCAGAAGGTGCGAACGTAACAAAATCATGGAGCAAAGTCTCTGGACCTGGCACCGTCACTTTTGGAAATTCCGCAGCGACCGATACCACAGTAAATTTTTCGGTAGCAGGGACTTATCTTCTTCGTCTTACAGCCTCTGATAGTGCTTTAAGTGCCTCAGATGATGTAACCATTACGGTAACCTCCTCTGACATCCCATCAACACCGTGTACCTACGTTGTATCTCCATCAGGAAATGACTCCAATCCGGGAACAGAAGCACTTCCTTGGAGAACAATTTCAAAGGCAAATAATATCGTTACAAAAAATCAAACCGTGTGTGTTAAAGCCGGAGTCTATAAAGAAACGATCGCGCCAGTAAACACTGGAGAAGAAGGAAAACCAATTATTTATCGGCCATTTTCTGGAGATGAATGTCACGGACCTCGTGGCGAAATTAAAACGGATGATACTCCAGGGGATCCCCATGGGAAATGTCGTGTGCGATTAGATGGATCCCGAACGATTTCTGGAGCATGGACACGTTGTAGTTCACAATCGGCCTGTGGCAATAGCCCATCGTGGCAAGACATTTATTATATCGATCTTCCCAATGGACTCACCACAGGAATCAGTAAGGATTGGCTTTTTGATGGGGGAACCCGCCTGCAATATGCAAGCGATCCCAATCAAACAAATGAACACTTTACTTGGACTGAGATGGCAACACCTCAACAATTTACGACAACCTCTTTAAAACTTCGGGCCGATCACGCAGGGAGAGCTAATGGTTTTTGGACTGGAGGATATGTCAAATTTAAAGACGAATTCAGCGATAAATATTATCGACAGATCAATAGTTACAGCGGTGGGTCAATAACGTTTAATGCACTCCCCTCCTCCGTTGTTGAGTTTAATCGATACATTTTATTAAATCACCTCGCACTTCTCGATCAACCTGGAGAGTTTGTTATTGATTATAGTAGAGCTCCGCAACGGCTCTATGTAATGACAACAAATCGTCAATCACCAGCGAGCCACACTATTGCCATTACTGATTTGACCTCCGCCGTTGATGTTTTTGGAAGAGATTATATTAGAGTTGAAGGTTTTGATATCAGTAAATTTAAAGGAGATGAGATTGTTTACATTAGTTCTCATAGTGATAATCCCTCCGTCATGACCGGCATTCAAATCGTAAACAACTTTATTCATGATAACGGAGATGGCGAAGGTCTTGGCGTTGGGACAAGCATCCATGCCCGCGGAGCAGATAAGACTGAAAATTTACTGATTGAGAATAATGAAATGTCTGGAACGTATGGCACCTCAATTGCTTTTGGTTCAAATGGGGCAACGATCAGTTGGAACAACGTTCATAATGCAGGCGATGCGATGCGAGCAGGAGGAAGAGATGTTGTCGTCGAGTACAATCACTTCTATGATTGTTATGATACCGATGGGCACCAAGATGGACTCGATCTTGATCGAACTTACAATTGGAAGATCCGCTATAATATATTATCAGACTTTACCCAACTGATTTACTTCCACACGAATGATGGCGGAATCCACGAAGATATCGAGATCTATGGAAATGTTTTATACAATAATCATTACGGAACGGTCGGTGGAGACTCCCCGGGAATTGCGATGTACAATGGTAAAAACATTTTTATTCATCACAATACTTGTGGTTGGCTTGGCCCGGCAAACAGTGGTTATCGGTGCCTCCAACTCTTTGGAAACTTCACGAACTTAAAAATCAGAAATAACATCGCCTACGAATCATATTTTGTAGTTGAGCCAAATAATCTAAGCGTGATTGACTCTGACTATAATTTCTTCTCCCGCCCTCGTCCTGATAATCCAGCATACCCTGAGGGTTCACATAGTCGTTACAGCGTAGATCCCCAATTTGAAAACTATCAAAGACACACCGCCTGGGATTTTCGTTTAAAGAGCACCTCTCCAGTCCTTGATGCAGGAGACCCGAACGTTGGTTCCGTAATGAATCTTCCCTCTCCTTTTGTCGACCGAAATGGGACGATTCGTCCACACGATATTCCAGGAGTTGGTCGTAACGGGGCGGGAGCTTACGATCCGGGAGCGTTTGAACGGTAAAAGGATGTTTGCCTAAAAAAAGCATTCTCAAAAGTCAGCAGTAAATTTCTTAGCCGCAGAGCCTCTAACAAAATGACGTTTCGTTCCTGTCGTTGCGAGCGAAGCGAAGCAATCTCGAACCCTTATTTGTAGTATGAGATTGCTTCGCTTCGCCCGGCGGCCGGGCCTCCCGGCTCGCAACGACAGGAAGCGGCGTGCACCTTGCTAATGACTAAAGGGGAGGAGTCCCAAAGGGCTTATTAGAGTAAGAGAGTTTGAGTAGAAGAGAAAAGTGTAAGCTCAAGGCTAAGCTTAAGGAGAAGTCTAAGTAGAAGTGAAATCTAGGGTGCAGTTTAGTTGGAGGGAGGTTACTCCTAATCTGTTATCGCCGATTTGCTTGAATGTTGTTAAGGATAGTTTGTACCGGCTCTTCAAGAGCGTTTTTCACTGTCTGGTGTCCTTCAACATTAAGATATCTCCCTGCATACAACGTCTTTCCTCCTCCACCTTGAATTTCGTTGAGAAGATCGACACAATGAATTTGTGCTTGGATGCATCCGAGTTTTAATCGATGGTGTGCCATTGGATATACTCGTTCCATCGTAAAAGTTTCTTTTGTTGGTAAGATTACAAGCATCTCGGCTGCTTGTAATCTTTTAGAAAGATCTTTAAACCGATAGAGGAGCTGAAGAAGGAGTTGCCAGTTTTCAGAATTTGATTGGTATGCTGGGTAGATCTCCGGTCTTCCAAAGAGATGTTCTGTGTTAATATACTTCAATGATTGATGAAGGTACTCCGCCGAAGAGAGATACCTTCCCATCACTCCAAGAAAACCTTCTGGAGTATGTTGCATCTTCCAGTATTCCACCCGATCTTCACTGAAAGTCTCTGCTGGAGGTTGGTTTTCTAATTGAAGAACGGTGGCTTGCTTCTCATCTGTTGTCTGTAAAAAATATGGTTTTGCATAATCCGTGACCGTATCTGGATATAAGAGCCGGTGTGCAGGGTAGCGAATAGAATAAATGGTATCGGTAGAAAGAACCAATAAAACTAACTCCGGTGAATATTTCTTTCCTTCGTTTTCTAGTTTAAGAAGCTCTTGATCGAAGCTATATCCGGGCACTGATACATTGATCAGCTCAACTCCATTTCGAACTTTATTCTGCAAATGCTGAGATAAAAGATTTGAAAAAACCTGCCCCCCTTCAACCCCTAAACCAAATCCTGTTGATTCTCCAATAATCAACACACGAGATCTTCCCACTCTTTCCTTCACGGGGGCGCCACGATACCCGTCGCTATTAATAAAATAAGAGACCCCATCTCCCTCCGACTGGAAGTTTGTGCCTTCAAAGTTTTTTCTTAACCTCCAACCATAGGTTGGGTCATATTCAGTAAAAAGTAACCGTTTCGGCGTTCCAACCTGATCCTCCTGTTCAACGATAAAACGGCACAGTATCTCCACAATCATTAAACCCAAAAGCAGAGCTACTGCTGCTGCTATAAAGGGTGCTAAACGTTGATGCCTCTCTATAGCATCTGTCAGTCGAGAATTTTGTGCGCTATAGGAAGAAAAGGTCGATTCACTCATAGGGGTGTACCTTACAACTATTTGTAGTACTGTGTCGTCTTGATATTTACATTCTTTTATGGATTTTCCATGAAACAGGAATCTGAAAAAGAACAGCACGCTCTGTTCTTTATGAAAGTTATCAAAATTGCCGTATGGCAGATGTCGTTACTTGGAGAGGAGAGAGATGTCAGTAATTGATGTTCCCTTTATTGAGGAAACAAAAACACGTTATTTAACTTACGCGTTGAGTGTTGTCAGTGGTCGAGCACTCCCCGATGTGCGCGATGGTCTAAAGCCAGTACAACGCCGAATCCTCTATGCGATGCTTCACAACCTTCACCTGAATCCAGAAAAGCAGCACCGAAAGTCAGCAGCGGTTGTTGGTGAAGTTCTTGCTCGTTACCATCCTCATGGCGATGTCGCCTGTTATGATGCCATGGTGCGAATGGCTCAGGACTTTAGTCTCCGCTATCCACTCGTTGACGGGCAGGGGAATTTTGGATCCCTCGATGGGGATGAAGCTGCAGCATACCGGTATACAGAGGCGCGACTTACCAAATTTGCTCTGGAAGTAATCGGCGATATCGGTGAAGAGACTGTTCCCCAACGTGACAATTTCGATCAAACAACAAAAGAACCGGTAGTTTTCCCCTCTCGGGTGCCAAACCTTCTCATCAACGGAGCTGCGGGCATTGCGGTGGGAATGGCTACTTCCATTCCTCCTCATAATCTTACCGAGCTCATAAAATCTCTTCTGCTCTTACTGAGTGATGACGACGTTTCTGATACCAAACTGTACAATCTGATCAAAGGACCAGATTTCCCTACGGGTTGCGCCATTTTAAATTCACGAGACGAACTGAAAGAGATTTACAAAACGGGTCGAGGCAGTATTCGCATGCGTGCAGAATACACCGTAGAGACTTTGAAGCGTGATCGGAAGCAACTGGTTATCACAGCGATCCCTTATGGAATTGATAAATCAGCACTGATTGAAAAAATCGCTGACTTTATTATTGCTAAAAAAATTCCTCAGCTCTTAGACGTGCGCGATGAATCTACAAACATTGTTCGTATTGTGCTTGAGTTAGCACCGGATGCGGATGCAGAGGCAGCAATTGCTTTTCTTTTTAAGCAAACATCTCTACAAACGAATTTTAATGTGAATCTTACTGCTCTTGTGCCGACGGAAAATCCCTTTACCGGAAGGCCTCTTCTGCTCTCGCTTCGAGATATGCTCATGCATTTTGTGAAATTTCGTATCTCAGTAACACGAGCAAAGCTTCTCTTTGAGCGAGGACTCCTCGAAGAAAGAATCCATCTCCTTGAGGGTCTGATGAAGATCATCGATGCAATTGCAGAGGTGATTCGCATCATCAGAAAAAGTGAAGGACGCTCTGACGCTGCGACAAAACTTCAAAAACGGTTTGAGCTGACAGAAATTCAAGCGTTTTTTGTCGTCGACCTTCGCCTTCATCAACTTTCAGAAACTTCTGTGGGCGAAATTGACGGTGAACTAAAAGAGAAAGCAGATCGTGTAAAGGCTATCAATCAGCTCCTTGCAAGTGAGAAAGCCTTGCGCGGGGTCGTGGCAGAAGATCTGCAACGAATCCTTAAAGAACATGGGGATGAGCGCCGTTGTCGAATTGAAAATGATTATACCGAGCCGACATTTGATGCAGAATCATATGTAAAACATGAAGAGGTTCATGTCATCGTTACCAAAGATGGCTGGTTGAAGCGAATTGGGGCTAATAACGACGCAAGCAAAACCAAGGTTCGACCACAAGATAAACTTTTCTTCGTGCGAAAATCGTCAACCAAGGATTTACTTTCGTTATTCACAAACTTTGGAAATGTTTTTGTCTGTAAAATCATTGATGTTTCTTCAACCAGTGGGTTTGGAGAACCGGTACAAAAAATGTTTCGCTTCCAAGACGGAGAGCAGATTGTTGATTGTTGTCTTTTAAAAAGTGACTCTGGAGAAGCGAAAAAAGTGGAACAGGAAGTGTTTCTCTATTCTCGAGATGGATACGGTTTTCGCTATCCGATGAGCGAATTAAGTGAGACAAAGCGCACCGGAAAACGATTGGTTCGTTTAGGTGAGAACGATGTGCTCAGTGGGGTGATTACCATTGAAAAGAAATATCTTTTTAGTGTCAGTACCCAAGGGTATGGGGTGATCTTTCCGATCTCTGAAGTTCCGGTGTTAACAGGAGCAGGAAAAGGGGTGATCATTCAAAAACTTCCAGATGATGATGCGATGGCATCGGCGTGTAGTGTTTCTGGCAGTGAAAAGCTAACACTTGAATTGCACGGGGGTGCAGTCCGTGAGATATCTTTGAGCGAGTTGACCCCTACGGGAAGAGCGAAGCGAGGGTTGAAGGTGATTAAACGGGGTGGCCCCGTGGTAAGAGTTATTCAGGAAGTCATCAGTGAAAAAGTTTAAGCTTGGAGTTCAACTTACCTGTAAGTCTGAGAAAACCCCTGTCGTTGCGAGCGAAGCGAAGCTATCTCGAACCCTCGTTGGC
>CAZDIO010000115.1:0-2969 GCA_964505555.1 uncultured Bdellovibrionales bacterium | reverse complement strand
AAGCAATCTCGAACCCTCATGGATGGTATGAGATTGCTTCGCTTCGCTCGCAACGACAGGAAGGGCACTAGCTGAAACGCCCCTTCGGAGAAATTCTGGCGTCAGGATTTCTTCCGGCGAAAATCCCCCCACCCCCACCGGAAACCACACTTTCCCCACAAACCCGTTTGACTGCCTGGAAAGCACAGGGTAAGTTATCACGCTTGGTTTGGGGCCCCATAGCTCAGTTGGTCAGAGCACCCGGCTCATAACCGGAGGGTCCCAGGTTCAAGTCCTGGTGGGGCCACCAATAGGCAAAAGAATATAAATGATCGTAATTGGTTAGCCCTTAAATACATTGTTAGGTAAAAATACAAGTGAATAAGAAAGTTACACAGAACTTACTTGCACTCTCGCAACTCGACGAAAAAATTCTCAATTTAACTAATCAGAAAAATGAACTTGTCTCTCGACGAGACGTATTTGTCTCAGAAATTAGCGAGCGACGAGAACGGCTCAAAGAGGCTGAGGTCGCCCATAAAGAAGGTCGGCTAAAGCAGGTCTTTGAAGAGCACCGTTTGCGTGATGAGGAAGCAAAGATCGTTGAACGGCGAAAGAAACTCAGCACGATCGCCGGAGCAAAGGTATCAAAACTCCTTGAACGAGAGATCGATGTTGCCAGTAGAACCCTTCAATCACTAGAAGAGCAGGCAGTAAAAGCACTTGAGAGTCTTGATGTGCTTGAGCAGCAACTTGCTGAACAAAAAAGCACACTAGAGCAGCTCGAACTTCAATTTGAATCTGAAAATCAAGATATTGAAAAAAAGCTCACAGACTTAGAGAAGCTTCTCTCTTCTGCAAACGATGAGCGCGAAAAGATCGTTTCTCATCTTGATGAGAGACTTGCAAGATTATACAAACGCGTTCGCTCGCGGTACCTTGGAAGCGCTATCGCGGTTGCTTCAAACGGTTCATGCCGCAGCTGTTTTCGAGCACTTCCGCCGCAAACATACAACCAGATCCTTGCGGGGAACCTTCTGATTCAGTGTCCGGGGTGTAGCCGGATTTTGGTTTTTGTTGAAAATCCAAAATAGCTTGTATGGAGAATGATCGTTCAAAGCAGTTATTTGAACGTGCAGAAAAATTAATTCCGGGTGGAGTCAATAGCCCGGTTCGCGCTTTCAAAAGCGTTGGCGGAACACCTCTCTTTATCACCGCAGGAAAAGGCCCGTATATTTTTGATGCAGATGGCAGGCGTTACATCGACTATGTAGCTTCCTGGGGGCCGCTCATCCTTGGTCATGCTCATGACGAAGTAATACAAAAAATCACCGAAACAGCAGAGAAAGGAACCACCTTTGGTGCGCCAACTGAGCTTGAGTTAGAGCTTGCTGAGCTCGTCTGTGAGATGATTCCCAGTATGGAGCTTGTGCGCATGGTAAGCTCCGGAACCGAAGCGGTGATGAGCGCCATTCGACTTGCTCGTGGGTTTACCAAACGAGATTACATCATCAAGTTTAACGGCTGCTATCACGGCCACTCTGATAGCATGCTGGTGGCAGCAGGAAGTGGAGTAGCAACGTTTGGTATTCCGGGAAGCCCCGGCATTCCTGAAGAGATCGCCTCAAAGACACTCAGTATTGAGTTTAATGATGTAGAGCTTTGTAAAGAAACAATAGCGAAGATAGGTGGCGATAAAATTGCAGCAATCATTATCGAGCCCGTTCCTGCAAACGTTGGGCTTATCCTTCCTCAGCCTGAGTTTCTGGCGGGTCTTAGAAAACTTTGTGACACCCATAAGATTCTTCTTATCTTTGATGAAGTAATTACCGGCTTTCGTGTCTCACGAGGAGGAGCACAGGAGCGCTTCAAGGTGCGCCCCGATCTGACGATTTTAGGAAAAATTCTCGGAGGAGGGCTTCCTGCTGCTGCGTTTGGTGGGAAAAAAGAGATTATGTCGATCCTTGCCCCACTTGGGCCGGTGTATCAGGCAGGGACACTCTCTGGAAATCCCCTCGCGATGGCTGCTGGGGCAACAACGCTAAAGATATTAAAAGAAACAGACCCGTATCCCGAACTTGAGGAGAAGGCTTCGATGTTTGTCCAGGGAATGGCTGAAGCAGCACAAAATGCTGGCGTTGAGCTTCACTGCGCTCATATCGGTTCAATCGTTGGGATCTTCTTTACGAATCAGCCGGTGCTAAATTACTTAGATGTAAAACAAACAAACAGTGATCAGTATAAGAGATTCTTCCACGGCATGCTCAAAGAAGGTATCTACCTCGCGCCTTCTCCGTTTGAAGTTGGCTTTCTCAGCACCGCTCATACCAAGGCTCTCCTGAACGAAACGATCGCCGCGGCAACAAAGGTGTTTAAGAGCCTCTAACAAAACGACAGGTGTTTTCATTTCGAAAGTTCAGCTATTACTTTTACGATCTCTTCTACGAATTTCCCCTAATCTTTTCTTCTTGGTGCATCTCCTCTCTTCAAAGAAGCCCTGATCGGATCAGTTCGTATCACGCTGTAGTCACCTTTTTTTGAGTTCTTTGGAATTAGTTCCCGCTGCGAAGTATGCCGCATAAGAAAAGTGGCACGGCCTATGCATATCTTCTTAGTGTGGAAGTTGAGGTGAGGAGTAGGAAGGAAAGTTGAAAGTTTGGAATTTGGCGTGATGTGGGAAGAATATGGTAGCAATTAAGAAGATACGAAGAACTTTAAACGACTGGGATCAACGCGCGCTCGGAGTTGAAGCAAAGCTTCTAGAGCGTGAGCTTGAGCATCTTTCAAAGAAGCAAAGCCAACGGCGTCTCAGTTACTGGGAGGAAGCACGGCTTCGCCAGATTCCAAGCGATCTTTCACAAATTCAACGAAGCGACGCTGAGCCATCAGAAGCATAAGCTTCTAACAAGATAAAAGCTGTCGTTGCGAGCGAAGCGAAGCAATCTCGAATTATTAATGAGGATTCGAGATTGCTTCGCTTCGCTCGCAAC
>CAZDIO010000114.1:0-17369 GCA_964505555.1 uncultured Bdellovibrionales bacterium | reverse complement strand
TATCCTCACCGACAAGACCTGTCGGCCAGAGCTCTCTATTTCGTTCATCAACATCATCTACGCGGTAGCAAGCAGAGGGCTTTGGAAAAATTCTCTGGAGTTTATCCCCGGGGCGCTCTCCATACTCAGTTTCACCTTGTCTATCTTCAAAGGAGTTTGTCTTAATTCTAAATCCAAGACCCTCTTCAAAAACATCCCACATTCCCCAGCTTGACCATTCAAAGAAACGCCGAACAGCGGCAATCGGTGCGGTAGCTTCTCCGTTTACTTCAATAGCACCCACCAACGGATAGAGTTGACCGAGAGATTGGTGGTAGCAGAGTTTATCCATCTCGGGGAGGGGAAGGGGCCAGATCTGACCACGCATGGCAAAAGCAATCGGATTACTTTGTTTTGCAGCGCGATAGCTAGCACAGGTAAAAGCGGGAAGAACGTTTTGCCCAGGGCGAGTATCTGGGTGTGGAAGCATTGGACTTAGGGTTGTGCCGTGGTAGGCAAGTCCAGGCAGTGTTCCATAGAGAGGTTTTAGAACTTGCCCTTCCTGCTCGCCAGCAGCAAGTAATACCCTTGCCCAAGAAAGTTCAGGCACTCTCCAAAAAGGAGCGAGGAGAAACTCCGACCAGTTGATTGCAAAGCGTGGATTTCGTCCATCTTGATCTTCTTTAAACGGTCCAGGTGGAAGGCAGTCAAGGAGGCAAAGTGGATTTTCATACACTACGCCCGTGGTGTTTCTTGGTGCGATCGTCGCCAAAATAGTATCAAGAAAGGGACGATAGACATGTGTTTCATAGTTTCTTGTGCGTAGCCCCGAATGAAAACCATAATCATCAACATGGGACTGTCCACGATGAGGATCGCTCATCTCGGGTTCGTAGGTGTCACCCTCTGTAGTTTTAATCTGCGTAAGAAGTGGTTTTGTAAGGGCATCCTTTGTTCTGATAAAAGGTTCTCGAAATTGGCCAGCAAGAAATGAACCGATACAGAAATTATTTGTTTCCCCCACCGCTTCGGGCCAGTAATATTCAACATTCAGAGCGATAGTGAGGGTGAGAACGATCTTTGGATCTACACATATCCCTACTACTTTTGGTTCAAGACACCCCATGAAGTCCTCCATGAGTCCCTCGGTGTCTTCTGCAATCCATGATTGCAACCACTCAGGGTTTCCGTTTGTCCAGGGATGTTCTTTGAATTGGCCACCTTCTCGACGATTTCCACCCGGACCAAATTCTTCAGCAACTCGTTGCCCGATGTCGCTATTTTTTACATTGGCATGATTTACTCCTAAGGTTTTGCAAGTCTCTGACCAAGTTTTCATATCCGAGCCAAGAAACCAGGGATCAAACTTTGGAGGATTAAGACACCCTGAAGTATTATTAAACTCAAGAGCCTCAGGTTTTTCTAAGATCTGTTGTTGAGGCATTGTGGGAATTTGGAGCTGCGAAGCAATTTGTTCACGAACTTCAGTAATGGCGTCTCCAATACTTTGTCGAACATCGCTGTGTTCATTTTCACCTTCATTAACGACGTTACCGGCTAAGTTTTCAGCATGCCCTCCTACCTCTTCGTTCCGACCTCCACCTCCGGCAGCGGTCTGCCCACCATTTAACTGCTCTTGAACAGCGCCTCGAACTGTCTCTCTGAATGTATCTGCAAGATTGTCTCGAATATCGGGAAAGATCTCATTAAGAAAAAAATCAGTGATCGCATCTCCTTGAGCACACGGTGGTGTCGTGCAGGCAAGCAAGATGAGGAGAGCTGATGTAACTCTGAGTGTTCGAAAAAACATATTGTAGCGCAAAAACTCCTTCTTCTTAATGTTATGAGGTGAATTACCTCGGACGTGATGCTAGGGAGGGTAGGTTTTCCTAACTATTTTAAGTGGTTATGCTCATTTTTGAGATTATTTGGTCATTTAAACCTGTCCTCTTGAATTGAGCGCTGATAATTTGCAGAGAAGTTAAAAACAATCATCAAGAAAGAATTTATGGTTTTTTGGTGAATTTAGAAAATTATTGCATGGAAAATCAGCAGTGAATAAAAATCGGCGCTTTATTTTTGTTCTGGGCCTTGCTCTCGTTTTTTTCGTTGCCGGAGCAGTTTTCTTTTACTCTCTTCCAGAGAGAGAGGTCTCTCTCAAGAGATTTGATCAACTCCTTCCCGATCAAACACTGCTCTTTTTTTCTCTTAATCTTGAAAAGAAACCAGAGATTCTTTCTGCACTTAGCGAAGAACTAAACCACATTCGTCAAACGAAGATCGGCTCTGACCTTTACCGGGACCAGTTTGGTAATGAAACTCCTGAGCAACTTTTTGAACGGTGGAAAAAAATTGTTATTGGAAGGATGTTTTTAGAAGAAAAAGACAAACTTGAGATTGAAAAAAATCTCCACGCTTTGCAAGAGATCGGTTTTGCAATTATTGGCGGTGAAAAAAACATTGATCTTGGTTTTATCTTCTACACAGCATTTCAGACTACAAAGGAAGCAAAAGTGTCGTTTGAATCCATTAGGCGCACACTTATTGCGAGAAATATTTCCGTTAAAGAATCACACTCAAGCGAAGGAGCATTGTTTGCTTTCCATCTCTCTTCAGAGCCAAATAAGAACGAGGGAAACTATCCGCTGTATGCTCTTCAAACCAAGAGGCTTGTCGTATTTGGAACCTCACCAAAAGATCTTGAAATGTTAGTTGGGAAAGCGCTCAAAGAAACTCTTGCCGAAAGTAGCCAATATAAAGACCTTTATTCCGAGTGGGATACCCTCTCAGGAGATTCTGAATCAGCGCTTATGGAGGTCTATCTTGCAAATAACCGCCTCTATGATCTCCTTAAAAATTTGAGTGAAGACTCACTTGCTCTTTCTCGCCTCTTTGGAGTTTCGCCTGAAGAGGGAGAGAGGAAGGCTTCTCAACTACGAGAGGTGCTAGAACGAGAAGGGGCAGTTCTTCAGGGGAGAAATGCTAGTAGAATACGAGTGCGCGGTGGCCCACTCCAATGGAAAATGTGCGCGTATACCGAGGATTTAAAAACCATCGAGGCATATCAAAGCGCCGCTCATGGCTTAAACGGTATCGTACTTGAGGTGGCACCAAAAGAAACAGTTTTACTCTTTACTACCGGTGCACGTTTGTTAGCGCAAACAATAAACCTATCTTCCTCAGAACCGTTTATTGATCTCAGTGATATCTCTCCAGATCTTAATGAGATCATAGTGCGACTTGAAGAACTCAGACGATTTACGTTTGAAAGTATAGTGGGCGATGTGGGTGCATTTATTGCGATTCCGCCCGGCACTCTTGTTTCTTCTTTGCCGATCGGCATTCTTTTTCAATTAAGAGATCAAGAAGCAGCGCGCATGTATTTGACGAAGGTAGAAGACACCGTCAGGAGTATGGGCAGTAATGCCGGGCAGCAATCTTCTGCCCAAGGAATTCTCCGCGAGGAAACTCCTGGGAAGTTACCATTATTGCGGTTAACTGTTTCTTCGAATCTGCAGATCGTTTTGGGACTCATTGGTGAAAAGACAATTTTTATTACTCCTGGAGGAGGCGAACACATTTTTCTTAATCAAACGTTTACTGAAGAAAGCATAAAGAAGCATCAGCTCGATCCCCTCCGAGTAAAAAATAGCGCATCACTTGGGTACCTCAATACCGAACCTCTCTTGTCGGCTCTAAAGCCTTTAGCAGGTCAGCTGTTATTTCAAGGAAAATACCGATCAGAAGATATCGATGAATTAGAAGGTGTGCTTCGGTATAAAATTAATATGTTTTCAACTGTTTCAATAAAAAAAGATCGCTTTGTTTGTTCAAGTTATGAAGTAATAGCAAATAAACCCCAATGACTCCGCCAAAGAGCATAGAATTTCCCCGTGGGATCTCTCTTCCCATCAGTTTCTGTTTTGGTTTTATTGTCGGTTGTTTTTTTAAGCCATCACTTCTCTACAGTGTAGAAATAGCTCAAGTAGTTTCGGGTAAGATTTTTCTTCCTACTCAAAACCCGATGTATCTCCATCATACATCAATTTATTCTTTCTTGTGCGTGCAGTTGCCTGCGTTTTTGTTGCAGCAGGGCATCTCAGAAGATACGCTGTGTATGCTTATGTCCGGTTTGCAAGTGGCGTTATCGTTTTCTGCAATCACCGCGTGTGCACTTGCTTTTTCTGGAAGTGAACTGGTTTCGCTTCTTGCGCCATTGGTAGTGGCAAAGTTCGAATATGCTCCTCATAAGTATCCGATATTTTTCCCTATCGCTCCTCATGATGCAGGAATGTTCGGTTTTTACGCTGCCTTACTTGCTCTTTCTCTCTTTAGTATAAACAAGAAGCGTTCCGGTCTTTTTTTAACGGGAATGCTTCCTAGTATTCACCTTTCTTGTGCGCTTGCTGTTTATACGGGGATCATTTCAATCTTTATATTTTCAAGAAAAAAACTTTTACAATTGTCACGAGAAGAAGTGCTCTCATTTGGGTTAGGGTTTTCAATCTTTCTGGCAAGCTTCTCCTTCCATCTCTTATCTCATCCGAGAGCTACGAATATGTTTTCCATTTCAGGAGAAAATGAGCAATATGTGCACGCTTTTCTTCGTTGGTGGGATTCTCACCGCAAACCTGCTGACGTTTTTATTGACCCTCGTTTGTTTGTGGAGTTTTTTAAATTCGATTTGTTGATGTTGGTTTTTTCAGTAACGGTTGTCTTATATTTTCGCGACACATTTTCTCGGCCGGTGTTAGTTTTTTCTCAGGCATTAATCGGTGTTACGTTTTTGGCTATTTCTTTTACTATTTTTGAAGAGCTCACCCCGGAGGTGCTTCCAGTTTGGATAAAAACGCTGATGATTACCCGTTGGTTAAACTATAACAGTATCATTCTTCCCATTGCTTCAATCTGTTTAATGACGCAAGCCGCTTTGCTGCTATGGAAGAAACCAGCAACGATCATGCTTCTCTGTCTTCTTTTTATTGAACTTACGAATTTTGCAGTACAGAATAAATCAATTCTAGCAGAAGGGGTGGGAGATCTCCGTTCAAGTAATAGAGAAGAAGTGAGGTTTTTTGAAGTTATCCAGCACCGACCAGGACTTCTCTTTACCGCGCATAACATGTTGGAATGGGCGCAGTCTCGAACACGGAGAGGATTGGTGCTAGACACCTTTCTCGTTGATGTTCTGCCCTACGTGCCATGGGCGGGCACCTCCTTTGAGAAAGTTCTCTCTGCCGTCTATGGAGTAACGCTCCTTGATGCAGCAGGATGGGATCAGTTTTCAAACTTACAAACTCTTTGGGAGGAGCGAAGTATTGAGGAATGGAGAGTATTAAGAGATGAATTTCAAGGAACAGATGTTTTAGTACCTGGTACATGGCATCTGAAGCTGCCTGAAGTTATAAAGAATGAGGGCTTTACACTCTACCATATTCCAACGGCAGAGCTTTGATTTGTTTAATAGCTTCTAACAAAATAAACGGCCCCCGCCTGTCGTTGCGAGCGAAGCGAAGCAATCTCATATCACAAATAAGGGTTCGAGATTGCTTCGCTTCGCCCGGCGGCCGGGCCTCCCGGCTCGCAACGACAGGCGGTTTCATTTTGTTAGAGGCTCTAAAGTGGATTTTAGAGAAAGGTTCTTTTACTCAAGGACGATATTAAACCGCCAATTGAGCTCCTCGACGATCTCTTTTGCGCGGCGTTGAATTCTTGGATAGGCACAGAGTCGGTTTGCCAAAGTAAGATCTGACATCGCCTCATCTGGTGCTTTGTGCGTCACATAATAATATGCACGCTCAAGGAGGAGAAAGGAAACATATGGCCTGAGATCTCGATTTGAGAGCATCAGAGATTTTGCTTGATAGATAGTTTCTGTTAATCCCTCAAGTGCTTCTTCTGCTTCTCCTGTCCAGAGTCGAGCAATTTCTAGATAGCCCGTGATGATTAAATGAAGAACGCTGGCATCTTTATTAGTAAATTTTAAGCTTGCCAGTGCTTTTTTTAGAAGCGAACGAGCGGCGCGATAATCCTTTTTTTCTTCAATCAGTAATAAGGCTTCCTCACCCAAAAATACAGCGTTTTCTCCATACACGGCACGAGCTTCTGCAAGCTCTGCAAGCGCACTATCAACGTTTTCCTGTTCTTTAAGGAGGAGAAATCGACTCAGATGATAATCAGCCTTTCCAAGCCCAGCATCTTTTGCAAGCTCGAGCTCAATGGCCGCGTCTTCAAAACGTCGGGCATGAGTCAAGAACCTTGTTCGCTCGAGATGATACCGCGTGAGAGGAAAGGAAACTAGGGAGCTGCTTCGAGGTCCGATTGATTCAAGTTCCCGAAGAGCTTGATCGTAAGCGCCTTCGATATCAAGTAGGCGTGCTTTACGAAAAACTGTAATTGGTCTTTGAAAGAGGCTGCGATCGCAAAGAACCATCATCATGCAACCACAAATCCAGGAAGCAAATGATGTCCACTCCATCGGCACACCAAAGAATGTCCAAGGAAGTGTGATTTGAAAGAGAAAAGAAACTAATACACAAGCACTAATTTCAAGCCCGATACGAACATGTTCTGCCTGAAACACAAGGTAGGAGAGAACAGAAGAGAGAACATTTTTATTCACACCTTCTGTTGGTGTCGGATACCGTGCACGTAAATGTTCTGACTTAGGCTGTTCCGGCATTCAAAATGCTCCTAAAAAAATAAAGCAATCTCTAATTATTTCGGCAGTTTAAGAAAAAAACATGAGTGCTTTTTTGAAGAATGAAGCCGGTTTAATAAGAAGAGATCGCCTATATCGTTGGCTTTGGAACAAAATGTAAATAGCGGCATATGAGGAGCAGTTTAACCATTTCAAGCTCGAAATGTACCGATGCTGTTAATAAACTAAATGCCGCACACGGCACACTTTATCGTAACTTTTTTTTCGCCGTTGAGTTAAGAGTTGTTCCGACTTTCACGGTATTTTTAGCGAACGTACTATTTCCAGAGGCATCTGTGCCGGTCAGTGTATAGGTATAAGTCCCATTAGGAACAACAACACGTTTAGTGTTTTTTCCGTCCCAGATTACACTAATCCTTGCTCCTCTGCCGGAGAAGTTGCGCACAATAGTGCCCTTACTGTTTTTAATTACAAGTTGCCAATTAGCGGTGCGGTTAAAATATCCATAGATAGTAGTCGTGTCTTTATAGCGGTCCCCGTTTGGGCTAAATGGATCGTTTGTTTCTTGAAGACTTGTAATAATAAGAGGAGTAGTCACAGCGGAAGAATAAGAGAATCCATCACCTTGATTAAGATTATACAACACACCATTTACTGCATAATGACTGTTTGCGGTCGAAACACCGGAAATATAGGGGTTTGAATCAAAATTGATTACCAACGGTATCCCCGCAGCACCTACGGTAAAATATACAACAGCCACTTCTGTAGGTTCTGCAAATCCTGTGTTGATAAGCGCTTGTGTGGAGATCGTATGGCCAAAAAAAGTATCGGTTGAAACCTGTCCAAAATTATCAACACCAACAATTTCATTTGTAAAATCATTGTCATCAATATTCCCGGTGACTTTCCATTGAAACCGATTGATCATCCCATTAGTGATTTCTAAAGCAAAGGTTATGTTATTTACGGGTTGATTATTAAAGTCCGAGTCAACATCTCTTCCCACGATTTTAAGCTTATAATTTCCACCAGAAAGGAGTTCGGAGTTAAGAGGGAGTCCGAAAGGACTGTCCGGATTGCCGTCGTCAATCCCTAATTCGGCAACTTCAAAAAGAACTGAACTTGAAGCGGCTTGAGTAGTATTGGGAGTTATTGAAAATAGAAAGAAAAACAACACACTGAAAATTTTATAATGGTTCATGCAAATCTCCATTCACAACAATTTCAAACCAAGAAGAGACTAGTGCTGGCTTCTGGAACGCAAAAGCGAGTTTTCTTTATCGACACAGAGTAAGATGCCAAAGCGAATTGCAGTTGTTTATAGATAAACAGAAATTCATACAGATACGCACTGGTCGTTTCCACTGTGAAAAACCCAAAACAACGTCCTAGAACCTAGTAGTCTAAGGAGATTCTGTGCATAGAGTGTGCCAATCGAGGATATAACGGAGTGGCCTTTAGGAACTAAACATTTAGTTCCTAGGAGGGTGGTTTATGGGCTTTAAGGTAGTAGTTTTCACACAAATCCGCACATAGTTCATAACCCGTTCTCTCTCCTTCCTAGGAGACGCAGCATTCCATCTAGAATCGTTAGAGGGTGTGGTGGACAGCCGGGGATAAAGAGATCTATCGGTAGAAGTGAGGAGATTCCGTTGTGTTGTTGGGGATTGTTAAGAAATGGACCACCTGAGATGGCGCAGGCACCAACGGCGATGACGATTTTTGGTGAAGGAACGGCAGCGTAGGCTTTCTCCAGTGCACTTTTCATGTTCTCTGTAAGGCATCCCGTAATGAGTAGCCCATCAGCATGACGGGGAGAGGCTACGATCTGAATGCCAAATCTTCCCCAGTCCCACCCAATGGTGCTGAGTACATTGACCTCAGCTTCGCAGCCGTTACATCCGCCAGCGCTTACCTGTCGAAGTTTAAGAGAGCGACCAAAGAGCCGAAGAAGTCGATCTTGTAAAGCATCTGCAAGTTTGAGCTCCTCTTCTTCCTGTAACACTAACGCCTCGCGTGAGCTTGTGGAGAGTCTATAGTCACCACTATAGGTGACAGCACTTTCAGGGCAGGCAGTTGTACATTCAGTACAAAAAAGACATCTTCCTAAATCAATAGTCATTTTTTCTTTACGAACAATGGCATCCGTGGGGCATGCTTCTGCGCAAACGGTACAACCCTCAGGGCATTTTTTAGAATCGATTACTGGTCGTCCACGAAATCGTTCCGGCAGTGGAGGAGGTTCTCCTTTTGGATAGGAGATCGTTTGATGTCCTTGGATAATTCGTTGTAAAAGAGCTCGTCCCATATCTTAATTCCTAAAGATCGTGTCCGCAGTAAGAGAGGTCAAAACTTTTGTTACATAACGGAAAGTCTGAAATTTGTTGGTTCCGCATAGAGAGTGCGAGTGCCGGCCAATTGTGAAAAGAAGGATCGACGATTTTGTAACGTAAGAACGATCCCTTTTCGTTTGTGATCGCTACATGACAGACCTCCCCACGATGGCCCTCAACAAGTGAAACCACAAACTGATTAGGAATAGGAGCGTTTTTGTTTACAGCAATCTCCCCTTCGGGGAGTTTCTCCAAGAGTTCTCGAATAAAACGAATCGAGCGACGAAGTTCAAGAAAGCGAACAAACGCACGCGAATTTACATCGCCAGTGGTGACTACAGAAACAGGAATGGCATGGAACTGGTATGCGCCTAATGGATGTGTTAAGCGGACGTCTCGCTCAACTCCGGAGGCTCGAGCAGTAACTCCAACAAGGCCAAGTTCCTGGCAGTGCAAAGAAGTAATAACACCAGTGCGCTCAAAGCGACTCATCACTGAGGCGCTATTCCAGAGAAGATTGACAGAGTGGGTAAGATCGATTTTGGCTTTTTGAAGTCTCTGTAAAAGAAGATCGCAATCCGTTTTAGAGAGATTATATTGAACCCCCCCGCTTGTGAGCAGACTTCGACCAAATCGATTTCCACAAAGATTTGCAGTCATGTTTAAAAAGTCTCCCCGCAAGCGACCACAAAATGACATTGTAGGGAGATAGCCAACATCACCTGAAAGGGCTCCAAGCGTTCCGGTATGGTTTGCAAGGCGTTCTAATTCAAGCGCTACTGCACGAATTCCAAGTGCTCTCGGAGGCACTTCAATGCCCATGAGCGACTCAAGATTCTGGTGATAAGCTAAAGAATGGGCAATGGTGCTGTCTCCAGAGATTGTTTCGATTTGCCTTAAAGAACTCTTTGTTGGCCCTTGAAGGAGAGCTTCTTCAATTCCACGATGTTGATACCCAAGTGAGATCTCTAAATGAAGAACCTCTTCGCCATGGCACTGAAAACGAAAGTGTCCGGGTTCAATAACCCCTGCATGGATCGGGCCGACCGCTACTTCATGGCAGGTATCACCAAGAACTCGATAAAAATCTAGATGCTCAATAGGAATTCGTTTTTCATCGCGGTAAAATAAAAACGACTCTCCAAACCGCACCGGCTTTAACCAAGGGTGTCCTTCGGGAACGAGTCCGCATTGTTCGAAGATTTCTCGCTCAAAAAGATGAAGTTGTGGACAATGAGGAGTCAGTGAGCGAAAGCTTTTTCCTTCAACGCGTGTTCGACCGACAAGAAGTTTATTGTTTAAATCATCCGCAAGAACAATTACGAGTTCAGTTTGGGGGGCATGCTTTGTGGGGACTCCAAAGAAGGCGCTGACACGTAAGCCGTTGTGAATAGATTCAAGAACTGCTTGGAAAAATTTTTCAAATTCCGTAATTGGAAGTTCGCGATACGAATAGCTTTTGCCATTATGCACGATGCAGAGTGAGGACTCATTTCTATCCATGACTCTCTCCCTGAAGATAGAGGGTGGCATTCTTTAAAAGCATCAAGAGTGATTCAGGAAGATATATTCCAAGCGAAAGTACGAAGAAAAGAAGAATAAAGATAGGACCTGTTGAAATAAAAGAATCTTTGTAAGGGGAAAGATTTGCTATTTCATTAGGTGCGCCAAAAAATATCTTAAATATTGTTGTTCCCATTCCAATAAAAATGAAGATAAGAGTAGCAAGAAATACAATACCAAGCGTGGTGTGTTCTTGTCTGAGCATTTCTTGAAAAATAGTAAATTTACTAACAAAAGTGCCAAAAGGAGGGGAGCCAGTAGCGGCAATAAAGCCAATCAGAAGTAGTGAGGCAGAGAGAGGAACTCTGGAGATAGCTCCACTTACGTCATCAGTTGATTTACTGCCATATGCTCGATAGATGTTACTTGCAGAGAGAAAGAGCGCTCCTTTCGTAAAAGCGTTGTTAAAAAGATGGAGGAGTGATCCAAATATTGCATTTCCACCAATTCCAATTCCAACAAGCAAAATCCCCATATTTTCGACACTCGAGTAAGCTAACATTCGTTTGTAATCTCGTTGTCGCACAAAAAAGACAGCGGCAAAGACCATCGAAAATACACCAAGTCCTAAGAAAAGTTGTTGAGCGAGGATAACTTCAGAAGCAGCGTCCATGATCATATAGCAACGAAGCAATGGAAGAAACGCACAGGCAGTTACTCCTCCCGCAAGCAAGGCGCCGATGACTGCAGGAGCTTCTCCGTAAGTATCGGGCTTCCAGGTATGGAGTGGTGCAATTCCCATTTTCGTTCCATATCCCACAAGAAACATTACAAAAGCGGCGTGAAGCCACGGTTTTGAAAGAGTTGGTGCCATGGCAAGAAGTTCATCAAAGAAGAGGGTAGAGGTATATGAATTTACTTCTTCTGAAAAATGAAGTGAGGAGTATGCAAGAAAAAATGATCCAAAGAGCGCCAGAGCAATACCAACGGAGCAGAGGAGGAGATACTTCCATGTCGCTTCAAGCGCGAGAGCCGTGCGATGAAAGTAAATCAGAGGAGCGCTTACAAAGGTTATTGCCTCGATGAGCACCCAGAGAAGCCCAAAATGATGAGACATAGTCATCAGCGACATTAAGAATAGTAAGAGGGGAACACAAAATGAAAAGAGACGATGTTGTTTATCTGAAGTATCTGCAAGAAATGAAGGAGCATAAAAATTACAACAGAGAAAAAGCATAGATATCGCAAGAAGAAATACTTTTGCTAAAGGATCGATTGCCATCCAGCCGTTAAAAAACGACGCGTTTTTAGAAAAAAGACAGAGCGAAAGAACAGCACAGCAATGAATTACGGACATTCCTATCAGCGCATTTTCTCTGGCCTTTTTTGAATAGATGGAGAGTGGGAGGAGGCTTGATAAAAAAATAAAGGTAGGAAGAAGAATGATGAGGTAAGACATATTACTGCTCACGTAACGCTGTAAGTTTTTGTGTGTCGAGTGAGGAGAATGTTCTCTGAATGTGATTAACAATAATTCCCATCACCAGCACCCCCACCAAGAGATCAAGTAAGACCCCCATTTCAATAATGAGCGGCATAGCATCAAAGAGAAGCAGTCCAAAGATAAATATTCCGTTATCAAAAATAAGATATCCAACAACTTGAGTAATCGCTTTACGGCGTGAGAATAAAATCAAAAAACCGGTAAAAACCGTAGCGAAGGCGGTCGGAACTATTAACGTATTTGAATCAGGAGAAAGTAAAGGAAGAGAGTGCGCAAAATTAACACACAATCCCGTTCCTATTGCGCCAAGTATTAACGAGGCAGTAAACCCAACAAGAGGTTCAACTTCGCGGCGGATTGAAGCTTCGCGCATTGCGCGAAGAAGCATCGCTGGAATAATCACTCCTTTGATGAGCATTAAACAAAGTGAGGTGAGTAAAACATGGGAAGAGAAATGCCCCTCTCGAAAAATGGGTGTGATTCCAAGTATCATTCCTTGAAATGATACTGCATAGATCAATACCTTCATTCGGCTTGAGCCGAGCGCTATGAAGTTAACGAGAATAATCGTAGAGAGTAAAGTGTTTAAAGAGAAATTCATGGCTTATCGAATCAATAACATAATTGCAAACGCCGGTAAGATCGAGGCGGCAATGAGCAGCCTTGGGAAATTGAGTAACCGAATTCGTGCCATGGAAGATTCTACAATCCCAATTCCCACTGCAACAAAACTCAAAGCAATAAAGAAAAGGAAAGTATCGAGCCAAAGTCCACCAACGGCATAAGGGAAAAGTATGTGCACAAGGAGTGAAGACAGAGTGAGCAGCTTCAAAGCGGATCCGTAAAGGACAAACCCAAAACTTGGACCCCCGTGATCAAGAACCATTACTTCATGGATCATCGTTAGTTCAAGATGGGTATTTGGGTCATCAAACGGTATGCGGCAATTTTCTGCAAGTAAGATTATAAAGAGACTTACTCCAATAAGCAGTAAAATTGGAGCGATATGTGCTAAGTCAAGTGAGGAAAGTGTTTCGAAGATTGCAGAGACGCTCAGTTGTTCGGTGAGCCGGGAGAGAGCAAGGAAGCAGAGAAAAAGAGCTGGTTCGATAAAGATGGCAAAACTCACTTCACGTGAAGCACCCATTCCTTCAAATGCAGAACCAGTATCAAGTGCGGAGAGAGTTAAAAAAAATCTAGCAAGCGCAAAGAGTGAGATCAGGACAAGAATATCCCCTCTAAAAGAGAGCGGTGCGGGCGAGTGACCAAAGGGCACAACTAAGGCAGCGATAATCATCGTCACTATCAAAATAGCTGGCCCAGCTTGGAACATCCAAGTGGTTGTTTTACTAAAGAGGGGATCTTTTTGAAGTAACTTAAAGAGATCGTAATAGTTCTGAAGGAGGAGCGGACTTTTTCTTCCCGCAAAAAAAGCTTTTGTTTTGTTGATGATGCCAACAAAAAGGGGTGGGGTAAACAGGATAAAGAAAAATTGGATAAAGAGTGTCGTCACCGTTTCCATGCTTCAGAGTAATACAAACAAAATTATTGCTGTTATGAAAATATAAAAAATGTACCATTGCAGTCGTCCACGTTGGAGGATTCTAAAATGAGTAAACAAAGAAGCAAAACGCGTAGAGAGTGGTTCGACAACCCCGTGAAGAATGGTATCGGGAACGTCTTCATGAAGTATCGTTGGTTTTGGAAAATATCCTGTTATTTGTAGAGAAGGTTTTTTTTGTGGAACCATCCACTGAAAAGCATATGCAATAATCTGAGAAAACGAGGTTGCTGTATATTGCAAAGAGGAAGAGGGTCGAAGAAAGCCACAATCCCAAGTCGAAACGGTATTTGTTGTAATATCCTTACGCAAGAAGCGAGTAATGGCGAAAGCGAGTAGAAAGATGGAGAGAGCTAGGACCGTAAGAGGACGAAGAGAGATGACCTCATGGAGAGATACGAAACTTGAAGGAAGTGGTCGAATGAGTGTTGAAATTGCTGGATCAAATAATGAAAATAAAGTCATCGGTAGGATTCCAATAAAGAGACAGGGCGCAACGAGAAAGCACATCGCTGCAAGTTGATATCTTCCACATTCTTTTTTTGTAAAAAAGGATCTGCTTCGGGGTTCTCCCAGGAATGCAAGTCCAAATACTCTTACAAAACTTGCTACTGCTAATGCGCTTATAAGTGCCAATCCAAAAATAGTAAGCGTGATGAGAGAACTAGTGAAATCCTGAGCGATAAGAAAAGCCTGAAAGAGCCCTAAGTAAATAAAGAGTTCGCTAACAAAACCACTAAATGGAAGCACACCGGAGAGAGCGAGTGCGCCGAGAAGGAAGCAGAGAGATGTTTTTGGCATAGTCTTGCTGATTCCGCCGAGCTTATCGATCTCTCCTGTTTCTGCTTGAGAAATCACTGAGCCTGTGGCAAGAAAGAGCACCGCCTTTGAGAGTGCGTGACCCCAGACATGAAAGAGTGCCCCGGCGAGCCCAAAAATCACCCAACTACTTTGGGATAAAGCCTTACCGATAAGAGCAAACCCCAGGCCGATACAAATAATACCGATGTTTTCTATGCTACAGTAGGCAAGAAAGCGTTTTATCTCTCTCTGACGTAACGAATAGACAACACCAAAAAGGGCAGAAAGAACTCCCAAACTAAGGAGGAGAATCCCCAACGTCAAAGAAGGAGTTCCTATTAACCACGAGGTGCGTACGATGCCGTAGATACCTACTTTAATCATCACACCGGAGAGCATCGCAGAAACATGACTCGGTGCGGCCGCATGTGCACCAGGAAGCCAAAAATGAAAAGGAAAGATTCCTGCTTTAATCCCAAAACCAATTAAAGCAAGAGCAAATAAAAAATTTATCCTTGCTGGGGCAAGAACAGAGAGCGCACCTTGTTCAAGAGTAAAGGAATTGATTGTTGCCCCAGCGAGTCCAAAAAATAAAATTAAGACTACCGTACTTATGTGCGCTGAAACAAAGTAGATCCAGGCAGCTTTTTGAGTCTCTTTTTTTTCATGTTCTGTGATAATCAAAAAGAAAGCAGAAAGCCCCATGATCTCCCAGGCAACAACGAAGAAAACACCGTTTTTGGAGAAGAGTACAAAGACGATACCAATGGTAAGCAGTGAAAAAAGAGGAGAAGTGATTCGTGAACGAAGCTTCTCGTGTAAAGGCCAATATTCACTCCCATAGATCGTGCACACGACTGCTATAAAAAAAGTTGGAATTAAAAACAGTGCAGAGATCTCATCGATTTGTAGTTTAATGTTTTCTCCTAATAACGACCAAGTAAAACTAATTCCCTCAGTGGATCCATAGAGGAGTACACTAACCGCGGCAAAAATTCCAAGCGTGCCACCTAAAAGAAACAGCGTAGAAACCCAGCGTTGTGCAAGCAGGGGACGCTTTATAAAAAAGACGGATCCACCACTTAATAAAATAAATGCTGTGCTAATAAGCAGTAAATGTTCAGCGATCAAATTTCAACTCTCATTTCTAACTTCTTCCAGGATGGTTTCTTCTTGATGAGAATTTTTTGTATCTTCTCTTTTCAAAAAAGATTCTAGAATTATTTCAATATCCTCTTTCTCCAAAATGAGACGTACCGTCTCTTCGTTGCCAAGAAAAACTCCAATTCTGGAAAGCAGATGAAGGTGGAGACGGATCGTTGGAGTAATCGAGGCAACCATAACAGAGATAACTTCTCCGGGAGAGCCTTCAAGTATAATTGGTGATTGCAGATAGATAATTGAGACAACCGGTTCAATCTCTGGGCAAATAATCGGTGCTCGAGCATGAGGAATGGCAATTCCATGAGAAAAAGATACCCATCCTGCATTTTGACGGGAAAGTAACATTTGTGAAATGAAGGGGAGGCTCACGGGAGGGGGGAAAGGGAATCTCTCGGAAAGTGACTCGATGACCTCCTTAAGGTTTGTCCCGGGAAGCTCTCTCCATATTCCACCGAGGCGGAGAGCTTTTACCAAGATGTGGTCATCGGTTTCTTGTGTGCTTCCAAATGAGATGTGGTTGAGGTGTGCCCATTCAATTAGTCGCAGGTGATTAATGTGAAAACGCTCGCCGTAGCGTGCAGCGGGAAGTTTCTCATTACGAATCCAATGGTAGATGGTCTCCTCAGAAACATTTAACATCTGTGCAGCCTGTTGCACCGAAAGTTGCATAGTGGGTATACTAGCTTTTCCTTTTGCTATCCCTTAGTTGTCGCTAGAGAGCTTCAATATATGTCAGCATTGTTATCGTAAACTATGTCATTGCAAACGGCGCGAAGCAATCTTGAATCGTATCCCCATCTCTGTGTTCTTGCAGGAAAAGGACCTTCACGGCTTAGTCAGGCGATGCATAATGCTGGATATACAGCGCTTGGACTGCCTTTTACGTATGTTGCCTTCGATACAGTAGAGACAGAATTTATCCTTGATGCTTGTCGAAAACTTTCTTGGCGAGGGATAAGTTTAACGATTCCCCATAAAGAAAAAGCCATATCTCTTGTCTCTCGACTCGATGAGGAGGCACGCAGTATTGGCGCGATTAATACCGTAGTCAATGAAACAGGAGAGCTTGTTGGCTACAATACCGACACTTATGGGATTGAAAAAGCGCTTGAAGTTTCCAATTTTGTTTCCGTAGGAAAGAAGGCCTTGGTTATCGGTGCAGGAGGTGCAGCGCGAGCAGCGCTCTTTACATTAAAAAAATTGAAAATCGGTACGCTCTTTGTAACGAACCGAACTGATGAACGAGGGGAGCTACTTGCAGGGGAACATTCAGCTCAATACCTTCGCTGGTCAGAGCTTCCAAAGGTCGATCTTAGCGCATTTGATCTGGTGATGAATGCTTCCGCGATCGGCTCGAAAAATGCTGGAGAAAATGGAACTCCTCCACTTGCTTACACTACACTAAACGGGAGACATGCGGTCTTTGATTTTGTGACTCGAGAAACGCCACTTCTTCAAGAAGCACAGAAACATGGTGCAAAAACCATCGCCGGTATTCAGATGTTGTTATTTCAGGCGGTAAAACAATTTGAGCTATTTACAGGAACTTCAGCCCCAATTACCGAAATGGAATACGCGCTCATGAAAGCGTATCGTTCCCAATCATAATCATCCTCGGCTCGCAACGACAGGAATGAAATGTTATCTTGTCAAAGGCTCTAAATCTTCTACTTAGTCTTAAACTTAAACTTAAACTTAAACTTGCTCTTGCACTTGCTCTATTCCACTTAGAGCAAGAGCATGTCCCGTCCTGATTAGCGTCCACATCAGAAGAGCGAGGAGTCTGGTATATGAGATATAAAGAGGGGACGTATCGTAAATTTAGCGAGGAATTGAAGGAGCGGATAGTAGAAGAGATAG
>CAZDIO010000113.1:0-6915 GCA_964505555.1 uncultured Bdellovibrionales bacterium | reverse complement strand
GCAACGACAGGTTTCTTGCCATACTTAAAGTAGAACAGCGCTAGAGCTTAATCTGTACACCAACTTCGACAACGCGGTTGGTGGGGATGCGAAAGAAGTCTGTGGCTCTTTGAGCGTTTCTTGACATAAAGGCAAAGAGTTTTGTCTGCCAGAGCGGGAGTGCTGGTCGGATGCTTGGCAGGAGAGTTTCTCTGCCCAAATAAAACGTCGTATCATCAAGGTTGAGCTCAAGTCCTTGATCTTGGCATTGACGAAGGAGCGCTGGAACATGAGGATGTTCCATAAATCCATAATGCCCAATGATTCGAAAGAGCCCGAATTGATGCTCCTGAAATGTTGCTCGTTCGGAACGGGGAACTGCAGGAACCTCTTCAGTGACCAAGGTGAGAAGAATAATCTGCTTATGAAGCGCTTTATTATGTTTGAGGTGATGAAGAAGGGTAATTGGAACACCATCATTACTTGCCGTCATAAACACTGCGCAACCTGGCACACGCACCGGGGGAGTGGTCTTTAGTAATGTAAGAAATTCCTCAAGAGGCATACTTCCCATTCCAAGTCGCTCCGCAAGCACCCCCCTTCCTCTCTTCCAGGTAGACATCATCAGATAAATCACAGCACCAACAACAAGGGGAAGCCATCCGCCATTATGGATTTTCAGCAAGTTCGAAGAAAGAAAGGCCATATCGATGATTAAAAAGAATGAAAAAACAAGCGATGTTTTCCACCAAGTCCATTTCCACACTTGCCCTGCAACAATATAAGCAAGTAACGTGGTGATCACCATCGTCATCGTAACTGCAATTCCGTAAGCTGAGGCAAGATTCGTCGAAGAACGAAAATTTAAAACCAATAAAAGGGTCCCAATCATCAACGCCCAGTTTACGGAAGGAATATAAATCTGTCCGATCGTGCGTGGTGAGGTATGGATAATTTGCAAACGTGGACAATAACCAAGCTGCACTGCCTGACGGGTAAGAGAAAAGGCTCCCGAGATCACCGCTTGTGAAGCAATAACAGCGGCAAGAGTTGCAAGAATTACCATCGGATAGAGAAACATCGTCGGCACGAGGCGATAAAAGGGATTATGAACTGCATCTGGCTGACGTAAAATGAGCGCTGACTGACCAAAGTAACTAAGGAGAAGTGATGGCAACACGAAACAAAACCAGTTAAGTCGAATTGGTTTTTTTCCAAAATGACCCATATCGGCATACAGTGCTTCTCCCCCTGTAACGGCAAGAAAAACAGATCCTAGAACCGCAAAACCCTCCATACCATTTCGAACAAAAAATTCCGCTGCGTAGGTAGGACTGATCGCTACGAGAATCTCCGGAGTATGATAAACACTGATCGCTCCAAGAATACCGATCGCCGTAAACCACAGTAAGGTAATTGGCCCAAAAACTGCTCCAATACCTGTCGTTCCAAAGTGTTGAAAGAGAAAAAGGAGAAATAAAATCAGCATTGCTGCTGGAACAACAAACGATTTAAAGACAGGAGTTGCAACTTCAAGACCTTCTATCGCACTAAGAACCGAGATCGCTGGAGTAATAATTCCATCGCCATAAAGAAGCGCCGCTCCAAAGAGACCAAGCACTATAATAATCCGATAAAGAAAACCTGTTTGTTGGGCACGGGGAAGCACTAACGCAAAAAGAGCAAGTATTCCTCCCTCTCCACGATTATCCGCACGGAGAATAAAGATGAGATACTTTAAGGAGATAATGATCACAATTGCCCAAAAAATAAGTGACATTATTCCCAAAACATTGAGAGGATCTGGGCTTACTTTGGAGTGGCCGTGAAAGCATTCCCGGATCGCATAGAGCGGACTAGTTCCGATATCACCAAAGACAACGCCAAGTGCTGCAAGAGAGAGCGTTAAAATCCGCCCTCCATGCGCATGTGAATGCGTTTGTTCTGTCCGTTGTGGATCTTCTCCTCGAACCCCTTCCACGGTCTAAACACCCCCAATGTACAATTATTATGAAGCCTGTATTCGCCTTCAATTAGGCTATTAGTCAAAATAGGGAAAGTTCAATCCACAAAGCAGTTATAACGTGCTCTCTTTAATCATTTCCGTAGCTCTTTGATGCGCTTTTCCATCTTTCCCCCATAACAACTAGTAGTGATGAACGTTTGGTCAAAATAGGTTGATACGAGCAGTAATCGTGCGTTTCTTTATACTAATATTCTTTTCTCTCTTTCTTAACCTCTCTTTGAGTCATGCTGAGGGAGAGAAAATTACTGCCGACGTTACCCATCCCTGCGCACAACGAGTGCTTATCTCCGTCATTGAGTGTGCCCAAGAAAAAAGTGCGTGCGAAAGTAAAAATGAGCCCACACTCTGCCTGTCTGCAAAAGATAAATGCAACAAGGCACAAAGAAATGAAGAGGCGTGCTTTAAGCACATCAACATTCAAGGCTTTTAGTTAAGTTCAGAACTCTTTTTGCCCTCTAATTTTAATACTTTTTCTAACTCCCCATCAAGCACAATTCCAAGCTTTGACCACGAGTATTCTGCTTCGACAAAAGAATGAGCCGCTGTTGTGAGCGATTTTTGCAATACCGTATCTCCAAGAAGTCTCAACACCTGATTTGCAAAATGCTTGGCACCGTCTGCAAGGAGGAGATGCTTTTCCGAGATGACATGAATTCCTTCGATACTTGCCGAGGTTGCTACAACAGGTGCACCCATTGAAAACGCTGCTAAAATTTTATTTTTTATCCCCGCCCCATAACGAAGTGGGGAGACATACACTCCCGCATCCCAAACATAGGGCCGAACGTCATCAACGGTCCCTGTTACAAAAACTCCCTCTCTTCCATGAAGTGCCATTACGGTCTTACTTGGAGCATCGCCAACAATCCAAAACTCTGCCTCCGGTTCTCCCTCACGGATAAGAGGGAAGATATCTTTTGCAAAATAAAGAGCCGCATCTTCGTTCGGGCCATAGGCCATAACACCGGTAAAAACAAGCTTTTTGGAGTAACTTCCTTGTTGATATTTGAAGTAATCAGCATCTACCCCGTTAGGAAGGATAAGCAAGTTTGTATCAGGAGCTAACCGCTTGATCGCTTCTCCATCTTGATCCGAGATAGCAATAACCAGAGGGAAGTAGGTATGGAGTTTTTTCTCCCACTGCGACACCTCCCACCCTTCAAGAGAAAGGGCAATTTTTCGTCTGAACTTTCTCTCCTGCTTTGCCATCTTATGAAATAGCACCGTGAGAGAATCGGTAACATCAACAACTCTTGGAATATTAGAATTTGCAAAAAGGTACTGCGTCATCTGCAGCCCCTCTGCATAGATGAGATCGATATCTTCAACCTGCGTAAGTTCTTTTATCGTTTTGCAGACCTCTTGAAAGTGCCTTGGGAAAAGATATTTATGAAAAAGGTGTGAGGAAAAAGAAAGCCGGTGTCGTTGCTTATTTAACCATGTGGGACTACCTCGCTCCGGTAGAATGACTCTTTTTTTAAAAACATCTTTTGTCTGCTCATCTTTTAAAAACCATTGCTCTCTATTTTCTGAGGGGACAAACGTAGCGAGAACTAACTCATGTTTCTTGGAGAGCTCCTTGCAAAAATGAAAGAAACGAGGACTTCCTGGCATCTGCGAAGTAGCAGGAATATCTCGGGCAAGCGCAAGGATCTTCATGTCGTTTTCTCCTTACTACGCAATCTTACCCCACTCCTATGACAGAAATGCGGCATAATTGAGCATCTCGGCAGGTGAAAAATCGGTTCCTCGCTTACCCCAAGATAAATAAACCCCTGGCATGAGAAATGCATCTCCGCTCTAATAGTCGTTTTTGACTGGGGGGTTATGACAAAATTAAGGGTTCTCATACTCTTTCTATTCCTTTTATCGCACAACTTTGTTTTTGCACAGAATAGTAGCTCTGGTGTTGCTTCCAGCGCCGCAACAACTCTTGCAAATCGAAATTCTGGCGTTGCTCCTCTTGGAGTGTTTTTTGATGCCACACATCTTACATTTTCAGGCGTAGCAAAACCCTTTCATGAACTTGAATATGCGTGGGATTTTCAAGATCCAAACGCCTACTTTGTTAATCGCCCCGATCTCGATGCAAACCAGGGAACTGGGGCAGTTGTTGCACATGTTTTTGAAACTCCCGGAACATACCAAGTAACACTTACGGTGAAACGAAACGGCACTCAGCTTGGACAACCAATTACTGAAACGATAACCGTGCTCCCTTTTTCGGGAACAACCTTTTATGTATCTGCTGCAGGAAACGACAACTGGTCTGGAACTCTTCCCGTTCCAAACGGGGCGCAAACGAATGGTCCTTTTAAAACATACACAAAAGCACTCACTACTCTTTTTTCAACAAGTGGCCAAAGACGGGTGCTCTTTAAAAGAGGAGAAACATTTCTTAATGACAAGAGTTTTTCAGGTGGCAACGCATTTAGTGGTAAAGTTGGCCCTTTCTTAATTGGCTCGTATCATCATGCCAATGGCAGTGACGACCTTACCCAACCGCGCCCAGTTGTTCAAACCCTCGGCGGAACTATCTCTGCACTGAGTCTTGGATTAAACAATCCAACCCAGGATGTGCGGATCGTTAATATGGTTTTCCAAGGCTTTTCTGTCGCTGAAAATGCAATCTATCCTGGAGTGCACACATTAGTTTTTCGTTCAAAAATCTCTGGTTACCAGAGGGGCTTTAGCGTCTCCGCGATAAGCAAAAACGATAATTTATTCGTTGATTCTGAGCTTGCTGATCATTCAGGATATGAGATCTATTACGGACCAGATGCAAATAATAATTCTCAATCCCACATCGCCATCATGGCGATGAAGATCTCTAAGCAGTTATCCCAAGAGAGCATTATTCGAACATGGCTTACCCATTCTGTAATTTATGGAAATATTTTTAATGCGAGCGCGCCTGCTGGCTGTGGGATCAAGTTTCTTGGAGCAAACATCGCCAATAACCCGGCCAATAAAGGGGAGTTTATTATTTTTTCAGATAACATCTTCCGCCACTCCGGGGGAGTTATGGGAACGATTCTCTGTATGGGTTCTGGCAATAATTGGCAAAGTGAGTACCTGACCGATACAATTGTTGAGAGGAATTTTTTTGATGGAGTATCAGAAACATCACGTAACGTTGCTATCGGCTCTTTTCAAGCTGACAATGCAACCATTCGAAACAATCGCTTCTACAATATCCAGTTCCCGATAACGATCGGTTCAGGAAAACCTGGGTTTAGTACATGGAAGAATTGGCAGATTTATAACAACTCTTTCTACCACCACATTGGAAACAGTCCGAGTTTTGTTGCTGTTGCCACTTCCACAGTAGCTGCCGCAGTACCACAACTTCAGATTAAAAATAATCTCGTTGTTGTTAATTCAGGTTTAAATTTAACCTTTGCAATCTCTGCTCCAAACATACCAATGGCTAGTATTATTGATACCCATAATATCTGGCACTTCCCTCATCAGATCAATAAAGACATCTTTGAAGCTCTCGAACCGGGGAAAACAACAAAAACCAAATTCACATTCGCCGAATGGAAAGCTGCAGGTCATGCTCAAAACAGTGTGATTACCGATCCAAACGCAAGTTTACCAGGAATGACTCTCGCTGCTGGCAGTAGTAATGCTATTAACCAAGGTACTTCTATTGCCGGTCTTTTTGAAGACGCTGGTGGAGGTTTTCGTCCAGTCGGAGGAGGGTGGGATATCGGGGCGTATGAGTTTGGTTCGGGGAGCGGAGGGGGAAGTTCTTCATCAAGTAGCTCCTCAAGTGCTCCGAGCGTTCCTCCTGGAACAAATCTGTTAGGAAATCCAGGTTTTGAAAGCGGCGCTGTGGTCTGGCAGAAGATCACCAGCGCCGGTCGAACGGTGGTCACCTCGCCGGTTCGAAGTGGGAAGAAGTCCTTAGAGATGACCGCAACAAAGCTCAGCATCCGAGAGGTCTATCAGGATATACCGGTAGAGGTTGGAAAGACCTACACCGGTTCAGGATGGATAAAGACTCTAAACTTAAACGGCAGTGGTGCTCATATCTCTCTCTACTGGCTTGACTCACAAAACAGAATCATCAGACAGAATAGAATCGGCACCGCCTTAGGAACAAACCTCTGGAGGAAGCTCTATGCATCACTGACCCCTCCAAGTAATGCAACTAAGGTACGTTTCGTACTCTATACCGGTTTAGAGCTTGATAACTCCGCAAGTGTTTGGTTTGACGATCTCTCCCTTATTGAGGGAAGCTCGATGGCGGCACCACCTCCGGTTCCTCCTGCAGATCCGAATCTTGATAGTGATGGCGATGGAGTGAGTGATGTAAAAGAGATCGCTCTTGGGAGTGATCCGACTGACCGAGGAAGTGCTCCTCAGGAGATTCCAAGTCCAACCTACCTTCCTTGGAACGGATACCTCCGGATGCTTAATGTGCTTGAGTTAGTAAATCCAGGCTCCACCGCTCAAAGCATTACCCTTACTCTTTATACAAACAACGGTTCTGTTGGAGACACCGTAACACTCAGCCTTAAAGGAAGAGGTCAACGAGATATCATCATTAACGACCTCCAAGGCTTTGCTCCTAATTCATATGGAATTATTAAGTTACAGTTTACTGGAAAGCTTGACGGCAGGGTTTCCTTCTACCGACCTGGTCATGGGGGAAGTTACGAGTTTGCTTTTAACTCTCCACTCTCTGCTCCAAGTTACGGCAGTACCTCAGTTGGTTTTAACACTCACCAACCAAGTCTTGACCCAACGGAGCAAACAGACCTTGTAGGAAACTGGTTAAGTATTATTAACCTCTCCTCTGCTCCAAAGAGTTTTACTGTAAAACAGTATGATCAAAGAGGAACTCCTCTTTCTTCAACCAACTATAGACTCGCTCCAAAGGAGAGAAGAGATCTTGATGG
>CAZDIO010000112.1:0-40892 GCA_964505555.1 uncultured Bdellovibrionales bacterium | reverse complement strand
TCCCATTTATCGCACACAGTAATACCTCGTCCTCCGTACTGAGAATAGTGCTCATTATTTGGATTGTGGCATCGTTGCCGCATGGCACTCCATATATTATAAGCTCTACGTCTAGGGGCTTTTCTACTGGTATGTCCATGTGTAGTCATAAGCTCATTTTTGCGTAAGAACTTTTACAAATGTTTTAAGTTCATGCAGATCTCTAGAGTTTTGGTTTTGCACCTGAATCAGCTGATTCATAAGTGCTGGGAGCTGCTGAAGCAACGCAAGAAGGTTAGTCATCGAAGGCGCTTCTGGTGCTACTTCTTTCTGCACTTTTGGTTTTGCTGCAGGTTTTTTTTCTATTTTTGGTTTTGCCATATTATGTCCTAGTCATTTCTAATATGCGGGTTTTCAATCTTCCAGCAATTTATTTTACTGCCAGACGCACCACGAACCACGATGTTAAACGGATACTTTTCTATGTCTCGACTGGTTCTCCAGATGGGCCGTAGTTTATTGCCATCAGCTTGATCTGGGAAGCCGCAAGGTGGATTAGTACATTTAGCGTACACTACAGTTCCTTGCTTTACTCCTTTCGATTGAATTTGTACTGAGCTAAATTTTCCATACTTAGCTGGAAATAAAATGGTTCCAAAGTAGTCTTGCACATGACTTTGCTTCCAGATGAAGCCGCCGGCACCATCATGAGAGTCGTGCACTTTCGTGCATCCAACCAAGCTCTTATCGTCGTCTAGATCCCAATCTGGGGGCACCTCGACAGGCTTTTCGACTTGTCGCATGGCTTCTCCAATTTCGTAGAATCCTGATGTATCTTTGCAATCACGCTTACGAGGGTCAATAAAGCCACTAGCACCACTATTAATACAGTTATCGTTTGAATGCCAACCACAAACTTTTTCAATGCTGGGGTACTTACGGAAATATTCTTCGTAGTCTGCGACATATGATCCATCATTATTGGCTATTGCTGCTTTAGTTATAAATCTTGGATTATCACCGTGTCCTTCTGCTATAAGAGCTGGAGACTGTATGCTTCCTGGTGCGGCACCTTGAGGATTCCAAACAAATATGTAACTCTCGCAAGCAAGCACCTCTTTTACCCACCCAGCAACTATTTGCCAGCGTCTACGGTCGAGTTTAGTCTCCAGTAACGGAGAGATATAGCGAGACTTTCCTGCCGGTAAATTATTATTGATAGTGTTGCACGCGATATTGGCTTGCGCTTGGAATTTACCTTTTAATACTGGATTAGCTTTGTCGATTTGTTTTTTGAACTTCGACATCGTAAGTCCGTAAAGAACTTCATACTTACCGCAACGATTGCCATTGTTAGGAAGTAAGCATGTCTCGTTTACAAGAGCTACTTCTATGCCGTTTACGTGAGTGTCTTGTAGCTCTTTAATAAGGTTGTCGTAGAAGTTTCCTGGTGTATTCCAAAGAATAGAAATCGTGTAAGACTTCACACCTTCTAGTGTTTTTTTGTACGCTTTGTAATTGTATTTAGGGTCTGTCAAGAAGTATGGAGCACGGCAAAGGTTAGTTTGTTGCGCGTGTGCTTTATTAGGCCATAACCCGAACAGCACCAATCCAAAGAACAAAAGCAGTAGCCCTATAACAATCGCATTACAGACTTTTTTTTCTATATCAAATCCAGGTTCTTTCCATTCTAGGGACATACGAACTCCGACATACAAAAGTTATCTGTATAGCAGTTAAGAATATAATTGCACGGATCTCCTGGCTTCGGAGGTTGTCCGACAGCGCCCCAGTTAACACCACACCCACAAAGTAGTAGAAATACTAGCCATCGCATAGAATATCTTTCGCTTTGTCCGGTGCGTTACCGTTTAATACGTACTCAACTTTATCGTCAGCAACTGTTTTCTTGACTAGTTCTTTCCAAGGAATAGGATCTATGTCGCTTAGAAAATCTATTGTACCTTCGTAGTTAAGTACTGCAGGTTTGACATGAAGTGCACGTGATACTCTTCCGCACCAATCAAGCGGCACTTTACCATCAAGCTTCCAGTTGATAAGTAACTGCCGGCCTACACCGATAAGGTCGGCGCATTTAGTAACGCCGCCAAAATCGTTCCATAGCACTTGCAACAGGCGTGCTTGACTGGAGTATAGTCTTTTCTTTTGGCGTGCTCCGCCTCTTGTTTCAAACTTCTTTGTCATATTACTGCTTACACTCTCCCCATGATAAACCGCTTTTTGTTTCAACTAAACCGCGTGTTATCCCGTTTGGAAACACGTCTAAAAAAGCTTGTACCATACAATCTTCTAGTTTGCTAGAGCATTCCTTTTTGTGTGCTGGTTCGCACTCTATAAGGAGTTCGTCATGCACACAGTTGACTAGCTTCCCTTTATTCCCTAACTCTCTATCCAGCCTTACAAGCGCATACAGCATTATCTCAGCCGCTCCCCCTTGTACAGGATGGTTCATCGAATTTCCGTAGGTGTTATCGGCGGGGAGTTTTCTGAGCTTTCCACAAGGGGTTCTGCAGGTAAGGGTGCTGTGTGCTCTTGTGGCTTGCTCAAGTTGCCACTCTCTGTAACCTGCGTAGGTTTCGCGGAAGACCTCAACTGCCTCAGTAGCTTCATCCTCAGTAACGTCCACCTTGTACGATTTTTTGGCGTAATGAGAGAATTTTCTAGCACCGAGTCCGAAGAGAAAACCAAAGTTAATAGCTTTTGCAAATTGTCTGTCACTTTTTGTTACCTCCGAAAGCGGTTTATGAGACACCTTACTGGCGGTGAGTGCGTGTAGGTCAATGCCATTTCTGTAAGCCTCCAACATGGACTTATCGCGTGACAGCTCAGCGGCAACACGGAGTTCGACTTGGGAGTAATCTGCACATAGAAACGTGTCTCCTTTCGATGCCACAAAGTTTCTGCGGATGTCATTATCACGCGGCAGATTTTGTAGATTCGGCTGAGAGCTTGAAAGTCGCCCTGTCCTAGCCCCACATATCTTATATTGCGCGTGAAGCCTTCCGGTAGCGGGGTTAATCTGATCGATGAGTCTATTTCCATAGGTAGATGTCAGCTTTTCAAGACGCTGATAATCAGAAAAAGGAGCAACGATAGGTAGGAAACTAAAATCAGCGAAAGTGTGAGCGTCAGTAGATAGCTTACCCGTTTCGGTTTCAGGCCAAATACGACGCACGTGTGGCGGAAGATTTCCATCAAGCCACCCGCTAAGTTTATGTCCAGTAATTTCATCCAAACCAGTAATCTTAAGTAGATGTTTCTTTGCTGCATATAATGCTGCTCTCCACTCTGATATTTTTTCACGGTGCCTCTTAACGTCAAGTAAAATTCCATTTAACTGCATCCGTGCTATCGGATGCTGCGCTGCTTTCGATAACTTATAGATGCGCGTGAGTCCGAGTTTTTCAATTCCTGATGCTAACTTCTCAGCAAGCTTCAGCACGCAAACAGCATCAAGTAAAGCGTATTCTATCTGCTCGAAGGTCAGATCTGGCACACTCCAGTCAGACTTCTGCATAGCCTTGTTCATGTCAACTTTGAACATCTGTTCAGTTAGCGCCTGCAAAGATGCTGAAAGTCCTTCGTCTGTCGGGTATGAAGCATGAAAAAGAAGCTTGGCTACAAGGTAAGTGCAGCCAATGTTCATTTTTTTCACACCCATCTGCATAAAGAACTGCAGATCGAAGATAGCGATATGTGCTACAAATCTTTTAGATTCAAGAAAACTAATAAAAATACTATTACAAGCAATATGTAGCAAATCAAAGATGACTGAGTTTCTTCCATCGAATACCTGCAATAAACGAATTTGACCAAGATGAGCGGAGAGTGCTGCGTCACTTCTATGCTTAAATTGCGGCTTCGCCATTGTCTCCGTATCAATTCCGAACAAGCAGTCTTTCTGCATTAAGCCTTCTAAAAGCTTCAATGCAGTAGACTTGTCAGTAACGTATATTGCGTTAATGTCTTGTCCCAGAAATGATACGGAGAACTGGCGCTGGTTCATGCGGCTGAAGGGTCAGACATTTTTTCTGTGCAGTCAGAGCTACAACAGGTTTTTACTTCTCCAAGTACGTTCATCTGCACGCCGCCCATATTCTGCAACATGTAACCTTCCAACTCCCACACCTTAGCAAGCGCTCTCTCACGTGCGTAATGCTCTCCGATCTTCTGATCGTAGGCGGCTGGATCTACGCATGCAGAGGTGCCGACTACTTCAAAGCCGTTCCTTAATGTCAGTACTACAATGGTGGTTTTCAGTCCAACCTTAAACACTTCGTCTTTTACTATTTGGGACGCGATATATTCATCAGTTAGTTTCATGTGTTACTCTCATCAATTAAACAATTACATACCTCGAACTCAGGGCAGTCTTCGCAAATCCACAAGCCATCCCACTCTAAGCAATAGTGTCCTTTTCTCTTAGAGTGCTCAGGACAGTTCTTGTCGTGGGCTTTCTGGCCAAATGGATCGGTGTCTTCCATACTAAAATCTCGCTACATCAACAATATTCATTGTCAAATCCCGCACACGTACTGGCTCTAGCTTCACTTCATGATCAGCCTTAGAAAGCTTTTTATCCTTGTATGTGACACGCATCTCATTATGCTTCTCAAGCATGCCTTTGATGTCAAGCTCGAAGAAAAGCTCTTGATCGGTTGCGTCTGTAAAGCGCTGTTCTCCGCGATAGAGAATCGCCTTATCAGCCGGCAAGCTTGAGTTGGTATCAACGATGAACACTTGAACGATTCGGTACTTATATGTTTCTGCCATTTTCTTTTTCACTCCATAATTAATATCGTGCTTAACTGCTTCTACTAATGTAGCCTTGTACTTCTCCAAGTTGGTATAGTCTGGTTCTTCCGGTGGGTGCCAGCCTCCATACGGAACGGCAGTAGTGCTAGTACCTCCGTTCCACAGGCCGGCCATCGAGCCTAAATCTATGCTGTTCGACGTATACGTCGAGTTCAAAAAACTAGGTGTCTCTGTCATTTCTTTTTCTCCTTATCTAAGTTCTTAGGCAGTTCTGGCAATACTACATCAAAAACTGGCACATCTTTCAGCCCGTGCTCATCGAGTATCCTTCTTAAGTCTTCCGCAGTGGCTATCACTTCATTGGGCTTAATTTCTCTGTCAGGATCAGGCGTCATAAGACCTCCATCAGATATCTAACACTCTTATTTGGTGTATAATACCCTAATGAGGCGTGCTTCACTACGCGCCCTCCGATAGCTTTTGTTTGAGATAGTTCAGTAAGTCGCTCGCGCTTTTTGAGTCGCCCTGAAAATCTTCTTCGTCGAAACGCGCGTTGCCGTATCCGTCAGTCAATTCAGTCGGGGTATCGCAATACTCCTCGCACATCCTCAACACCCTCTCCGTTGCGGTCCTCTCTTCGCTCCGGTCCTCGTCTACTTCGTCGGTCATTTGGCCTCCGTTGGTTCAATTACCTCGATTGGGTCTAGCCAATCCCACATTCTATTGAGAGTTTGGTATGCCAGAATGAAGCAAGCGGAAAACCAATCGCCGTTCAGAGCGAGGAACACAGCGAAAATTCCCAACAACATTCGGAATATCGCTGCTGGACCTCGCGCACTCTCTACCTGCGCCCGTGTGTAACGATAAACTTTTCCCATCACTTCTCCCCCTCCCCCTGCTCGTCGAGAAAAACTAGTTTGACGGGACGCCACTCGCACCCCTCAGACATTTTGTAGCTTTCCTCGAAATGCACTTGTATGTGCGAAAAGCCCGGCGCGAAAACTCCGGTGTCATCTACTAGTGGGCGACGATGCGCTACGTCAAACTTCACATATCCATCCGGTTTCTGCTTCTCTTCCATACGCTCCTATCGCTCGTTAGTTGGTGTAATTAAATCGCGCACCCGAAACATTGCGTATACCGTCTTCTCTTCTGAATTATCCCGAGCAACGGGCACGGAAATTTTGATATGCCCAAGCTCCTCAATGAGTGTTTGCACAGCAATCGCTCTCGCTTCCTCGGTGGTTAAAGACACGAGGCGCGGCAATGCTCGACTTGAGTATATGTGCATCGGGAACTCTTTCATCCTCATCTCCACTCGGTGGGGTTAGTCATCAGCCCTAAACTCTTGTGGTGCAATCGGGCCATACTCCAAATCGAGCGCCGGGGCGCTCTCATCACGATAATGCCGTGATGCATATTGCATGTAATATTCCATCAACTTAACGACCGTATCGAGCGTGTAATGCGGGAGGCGGTCGCCACAATCGCCGCCGTAAAACACCTCCGCGCCGCTCGCGATAAGCGCCATCATTAACCCGCAATGCTTCGGGTAATTCATCCCGCGCTCATACTCGGGTCCGTAGTAACGATCCATGTCCAACTCCGAGGCGAGAGTTAGATCGTCTATCCACTCGAATTCGGACTCGTATCCCATTACTCTAAACAGCTCAGAGATTATCCCCTTGTCATTTGGAACGGACTTCCAGTGCGCTATCATTCTTGCATCGACTCCCATAACCCTCCGTAATTACGTTTTCTCCTCAGTTTTCCAATTCTCGTTACTAACGCAGTAAATCTTCTATGCGCTGAAGAAAATCTGCGCGTGTGCGATTGACCGTAGCCTTAGTGCTCCGAACTCCTTCTTCGAGGCTTTTCATGTCGCGCTCTAAAGACTTCTCGACTTCATCCGCTTCGGCTCTCAGCATTTTTGCGCGAGAGGTTTTGTCGGGAACGAAAGTCGCAATGAAATCTAATTGGTCGTGGTGTTGGCCGTGCTGAGTAATAGCAAGCGCCGTAGAGGGGTCTTTGAACGCCGGTCGGTACAAAACTAAATTGGAGACTGGGAAGAGTTCCTTTAAATGGTGGTTAGGATACCCATCGAACCCGTTGATAACATCGCCAAGCTTGTACCACTCAACGGGCTTATTCTTCCCGTTCTCCGGGAAGGCCACCTCTACAATAGAAACCGAGACTTCGCCATTCGCATATCCTAGTAATAAGTCCCATCGTCTTGCTCCATTTTTGAGCAGAAAATCGTGCGCTTCTTGACCTAAAATTGACATTTCTTAGTCTCCAGTTTCAGTTTTCTGTTGCCTAAAAACCGCGAATGAACTTTTCCAGTCGAGCTAAAACATCTTGCGATGTGTGCCCGTCGAATTTGTGATCCATGGCCGCAATCTCCTTTAGTCGCGCCTCGTACAAGGGCCGCAGCTTCGCGGGAACGTGGTAACTGAGTTGCTTATGCTCGTAGGGCATTTCCTGCGTTTGCCTGCTGTAGTCCTCGACCACTATTAAATCCCATCCGGCAAAGTGCTCCCGCACCCACTCGACCTTGAAGTCTGAACGGTCATCCATCATCAAGGCGAGGGAGATCCAAAGCATGTTTCGATGGTCGTATAGCTCATCAAAAGTGTGGTAGCCGTCCGAAATATCGTCATTCACGATCTTGAAAGTTTTCTCGCTCATCTTCCTCTTCTCCCGTTCTCAAACTAAAAAAGTTCCCGGCGCTATCGCTTCTCGATCCCTGCGTTGGTAGGAGTCGGGTGCCGGGCCACCCATACTTGCAAGTAAATCTATAAAACCCGCCCCGTCTCATTTCGACTATGTCAAACACACAACCGAAGGCCGGGGCGGTTGGAGTGGGCTGCTAAAGGAGTCGAACCTTTGGCTCGATTACTTCGGTGTACCTCCAATTGGTCGAGTCTTCGCACACGTCACGTTTCATCCACTCACGCAAACAACCCACTCCACCAGCGCCCCGAAGAGAGCTGGCGCAGGGGGTTACTTGCGCTTCCTTCTGTACTTCCGCTTCTTTGTGTTTTTCTCTATACGCCGCAAAATATTCGGAATGTCGAGGCAATTACGGCGTCTGATGTATCGGTTAAGCGTTTGCAGCTCCGTGCGAATGTCCATGAGCACGGCAAGTCGGGCTTCCTCTGTAGTTGTCGCGCCATCCCCACGGTCGTTAATGCTCCACTCTGCATTGCGGTACACACTCTTTCGTAACTTTTTCATTTGCTCTCCTTATCCTTGCTCGCTTGCCAGTTCGCTTCGCTCTCAGTCGCGCTTTCGCGCTTCCATTCTTCAAACGTCTCATAACTCATCGTTTGCCCGTCTACCTCGCCGCAGAAATCAGGGCAGCCGCTTGTCACGCGCATCTCTCGCGCACGGTCCCACGCCTTGTGCTCGCGCTGTTTGGAAATATCCCAAATCTCCCGCAAGTCATGCATAGAAAGCGACACTAGAGCTTTGCGAGGTAGTAAGCTGCAAAACTTTTGAAAATCGTCAGGCACTACCAACTTACTTTCCATTCTCATCCCCCTTGCTCGCTTGCCAATCTTCAAAAGTAAAAAACTTCGGCATCATTTCGTGGGTCAAAATAGTTCTATCGTTAACGACGTAGCGATCTCTCCCCGCCTCAAACGCCTCGCGCTGAAGCTGCTGGATGTAGGCTTTAACCTTTGCAATATTCTGCTCACGCTCTGAGGGATAAAAGAACATCTTTAGCCAATGCAAGAATTCACTTTCCATTCTCATCCCTCAGTAACTTCTCCACTATTTCGGCGGTGGTGTATTTCGGCTCAAAGTCATAAGGACTAGGCGTAATGTAGAGGCTAATCTCCTCTTTAGTGCCCTTGTTATATCTCGCCATCTTAACCGCCTCCGTAATCAGGGCGCGAAGGTCGGGAGTGCGGCGGTTCCAAGTTGTAACTGCTGCGTCTGGCGGATAGACAGCGCCAGTTCGCATATCACAGCCATGACAGACCACTCGCCAAAACTCATTGCGCTCTCGAAACAAATTTGGGACCGCGCCGCAATGAGCACACGGCAGCAATTTCTCAGCGCTCATTTCTCATCCCCCATCAACTTCTCCACGATTTCGGCGGTGGTGTACTCACACTCCTCTTCGAGCAGCGGAAAGCTTTCATGGCTCTGCTTAATCTCCCTCGCCATCTCAACCGCCTGCGTAATCAGGGCGCGAAGGTCGTTATTCGAAAACATTCGACGCTTTTGAATCTGGTAGTCTTTGCCTTCAACCGCCCAATCAAAAACCTCCATTCGCGCTATCTCTTCGCTGTTGTATCCCGTCCAATGGCCCCCATTGCTCACTATCAAAAACACATCTTGTCCCGGCAATTTCTCAGCAATCATTTCCAAATCCATAAATCGCCAGCTCCGATAAACACAGAGATGAAGCAGCCAATTAGCCTAGGGGCGGCGTTCTTTGGCTCTGCTCCGTCCGAGGCTTCGCCAGCCAGCACCCCGAACTGAAGCAACCCCATTGCCAAAAGCACACATGCTGAAATCATTTGCCTAGATCCTCCCTCACCCTTTGAAGAATGTAGTCGGTTAAAGCTTCTCCGAACTGAGCCCATCTTGAAGTTGAATTCGGCATACAAGCTCCACCATCAGCGCGGCGGCACACCTTCCTCCACAACCTCTCGCTCTCCTTGGGCTGCTCGACTTTGCGAAAGCTGAAGATGTGCGTCTGTGCTCCCGACGTAGATTCGCACAGCTCGTACTCCACGCCATCAATCGTTATTCTCTGACTCATACATCCGCCCTCTTCCCATTAATCTTAATCTCAGGCTTGAAGTAGAGCGAACCGTCCTGTGTGGGCGCTTCGCTCTTGAATGGCGGCTTTGCAGGCGGGTCTAGTGCCTTATCAATTTGCAAAGTCGCAACGCCGCAAGCGATAGTCAGCAGGATGATTTCAACGATGCCCATTATTTCACCAATAAGAAAAATAGTTTACCCACCTTACCATCAATGTAAAACTTTGTCAAAGAAAAACCCGTAGTAGCTCATCAAAAAACTACTACGGGCCAAAGAGCTTTCACTCTTTACTCAACACAACAATTTAAAAAGTTGGCTGGAGCACCTTCTGCCCCGATTTAAGATCTTTGTCACATGCGGAAAGATCGGCCCATATATTTTACAACAAGTCTAGCGCTGCCGTTTTTCCTCGTGCGGCTTTCCCACCAGCACCAATCGGTGTTTTCGGCGTTTCTGTAACCGCTTCAGTTGCTGTTGGTGCACCGAGCACTTGATTAGCTGCAACCTCGGTTTCTGTAGGTTCGTCGGGTAAATCTTCGATAACGTCAAGCAACGTGGTCATGTCTTTAACACCGCCACCGTAGCGGGTGCCATCGTCTTCAGTTACCTGCACAGCACCAAGCTTAAAACTTAGTCCATGTGACGTGATAAGCGGAGTTACTACAAGCCGCCCTTTCATACCGCCAAGGACAGTTGACGCTTCAATACGCTGCTTTTTCTTGTCAACAATGTCTTCTACTTTGTTAGCGTTACGGCCAACTAAGATCCAGCGATTTTTGTAGTAAGGGTATTTCTCCATATCCATCTCATCGCCGTCTTGTAAGATGCGGAAGTCACCAAGCTTTGCAGGGCGCTTATCGTTAAAGAGATCTGCCATTTCGTCTGACATGGCCTTCAGCTCTTTCATGAAAGCATCAGCTGTTGGACCTTTTTCAATCAACAGCGTTACTTCGTAGCGCGGAGATCCCGGAGCTTCTCCTGGCTTAGGAGGAGGCGGTGCCTTCGGAGTAACAAGATTCTGCGTCCAAACAAGTCTACCAATAGGCGTTGTTACTGCAGTGCCGTAAACCATTCCAAACTTTGGGTGTTTGTAATACTTTGTCATTTTATGTTTCCTTATTTTGTTTATTCAATTACGTCTAGCATATCCACACCAATACTTAACTTTGGCCGTGGATCGTCTTCTGATACTAACAGAATAGGCGCAACTGTCGAGTCACAAAGCGATGAAACTAGTTCTTTGGCATCTTTTTTTGTGCATCCAGGCACAGCGTTCAATATCGCTTTTTCTGCTTCTCCTAATCCTATTAGTTTCTCTTCCCAAGGATCAACACCGTTAGCACTTAATACCCTTGCTACTTCGTTAATGTCTTCTTTCCATTTTCTTCTAGAGCTACCTTCTACAAGCTTCGTTCCAGGTAATCTCTTCCCATTCCTAGCACGCGCAAGTGCGTACTTACGACAAGCAGAAATGAACTCTTCTACCATGTCACCATGCAGAACAATCTTTGCTAATGCTTCGTCATTTAACTTTTCTGGTGCTGGCAGAGATTGTAAGTCAGCTTCTGGGTCTACAAGCATGAGCGCTGTTTTTGATTGCGCTTCTTTCACGTACTTCGGACATATAGCTTTAGCTGGACAAAATCCACACCAGTCGCCTACTTTGTACTTTGGTTTTTCTTTAACAAAGATTTCTTCAGCGGCTTTGAAGAACTTCTTTCGCCACGTGTCTAGCTGTTTTGCGGTAAATTTTACTTCTTTATAAGAAGGTTCTACTTTCGGCTGGAAAATTACTCCCCGCACGTAATCAAGATTTTTTCCGGCACGAGTAAGCTCTTCACGCATTGCGCAGGCATAGAATGCAAGCTGCGCGTTTTTCTCGGCTTCGACTTCAACGAATCCATATTTGAAGTCCACAACAACCCCGACTCTCTTTCCGCGGTCATCAATATACACAGCCCAAAAGTCAATAAAACCATACATGCCCAGTTTAGCTTCGAGTGTAAATTGATCTTCGAGTCCATAGGCTTTTCCTGTGATTGCTTCGTGTAAAACGGATTTCCAGACAACATCGATATAATCTTTTGCTGCGGCTTCTAATTCTGGCGTTGTTTCGTGCCACGGAAGATCCTCACCAGTCAATTTGTAATGCAAGAACCTAGTAAGAAAAATCTCAGCTACTTCATGCGCTGCAGTTCCTTCTAAAGCCGCTTCACTCGCCGGCTCTTTCGGGAGATCTCTAGATAGCACTACTGACATGGTGCAATTGGCCCACCTATGAGCGGAAGAACCGCCAAGGGGAGCATGCTCACGCTCTGAATGTTCTTTTGTTTCTTCTGTCACGCTGCTACCGTATTTTCTAAAACTTTCGCAAAATCTCTGGCCTTATTCATGACTACTTCGATGATGTCTTCGTCGATGCTTTTTTCAACGGCAAAATAGTAAACGTTAACTGCATTCCGCTGGCCGATTCTATGGAGCCTATCAACAGCCTGTCCGATGGTTGCGGGACTCCATTCCACTTCCGAAAGAACCGCTGTACTTGATCTTGTAAGTGTGATCCCGACTCCAGCTGCGGTAAATTGACCAATAAATAGGTTTGTTGCCCCGGACTGAAAATCTTCGATTGCGGATTGCCGAGTGTTACTTGATACGTCGCCTGTAATGACTGCTGGCTTTTCTTTTTTAAACGCTTCTTCATATATTTTTATTACCTCTTTATGATAGGCGAAAAGTACGACTGGTATTTCTTGGTCTAACAAGTCTTGCACAAACTCTACTATTGGAGCAACCTTTTTCACTCCTTGCAGGCGTTTTATCGACGCGACTGCTGTAGGCACTACCGGAATAGTTTCCCCGCGCTCTACTTTAGCCTTGATAGCATCAATTGCTTCTTTAAGAGTTGCTTTTTCGTCTTCCGTAGGTTTGACCGCAAAAGAAGAGGGCAAACTAATTCGTGTAAATCGTTTGTCCGGTAAGTCCTTAAGCACTTCATCTTTTCTGTAGCGTACGTAGAAAGAGTTTCTAATAATAGCTTGCAGTTCTTCAGCATGCTTAACTCCAAAAAACTTATCTCCCCACGGAGTTCTTTTCACATAAGCGTAACGATAACAAAAGGGCATGTACTCAGGAAAAGCAGTAGGGTTGAACTTATGAAACAATGTGTACCCGTCAACCACTGAACGAGTAAAAGGAGTCCCAGATAGAGCGATATGATACGTAGCGCACGGCCAGATCTTGTTAAGAACAGTTTTAGTGCGTTTAGCTTTCGTTGATTTGACATAGTGCGCTTCATCGAGAATTAAGCAGTCCCATGTGCCCGATGTAAGCCATTCTAGATTCCTAGCTTGTACTGCTTTGTTGTAAGAAAGCACAGTGTACTTTCTGTCGTTTATACTCCATTTTTTGATCTCGTTTTGCCAGACAAGGCACATAATTGCCGGACATATGATGAGAATCTTGCTAAAACCCATCGTATTGCAAGTGACAATAGTTTGTATTGTTTTGCCCAAACCCATCTCGCAAGCGTTATAGCACCCTTTGTTGTGGCGCAAAAAACTAAGCATCTGCTTTACTGCCGTTTCTTGGAACGACAGGAGAGAAAGGTTAGGTGGGATTACTAGCTTCACCGTAAACCCCCCAATCTATTTCAACTATTTCTAAACCAGTCGCTGTAGTGTAAACGTCTCCATTCGCTTTAGCTCTTGCGTACATAAAAGGATCGGAATTGTGCCAATCAGTACCTACAACGTATAATCTATCTTGGTAGCGGTAGCACTGCCTTAGATCTTCCATGTAAGAAAAAGGCAATAAAGAATTTTCTTGCCGCCATAAGTTCTTACCCATGTCAAAGTAAACTGTCGTGCTAGCAGCTGCAGCACCGATACCCAACATGAGTAAGAAGTGTCTACGGTTCATTCTTCTGTCACTTGTCCGATGATATCTACTTCTTTTGCCATCAACAGCCCAGCATCACTTGAGTCAACCGCTTCACCGGCATAGCGGTTAAAGAGCACCTTCATACCGACTTTTAGCTGCGAGGTGAGCATAACACCTTGGACAGACTCCCAAGGCAAACTACACGCCTCAACAGTTCCGATTTGTGGCCTTACTTTCGCCTTGTCTGGAATGTACAAGCCACCGGCAGTTCTGTCAGCAGTCGGGCCTACACGTATTACACAAAATCCGTTCATTGGTTGTACTTTCATAATGTCCTAGCCTTTAAATAGTCTTTTAAGTGTTCAAACTTCTCTATTGCCATAGCTTCTGTGACGAATTCTTCTTCGTGTATTTTTCCAGCGAATCCATAATCGCCAAAATCGGCAGCAGTAACCACGCCTGCAACGAAGTGTTTTATTCTGTTTTCATACAATTTAAAGTAACTTCCAGTTTCGCAGCACATTATTACTCCGTCGAAAAATAGCCAGTGCATTTTTAGTCCTCTCTATAAGACACAACAGAAATTATTGCGTTTCCCTGCATTGTCGGGCAGCGCACTGGCGGCCTAAACACAACGATCATTGATGCAAAACGCGCTGGGGAAGTAGCACCGACAAACTGTACACGGCGATCTAGCAGCCGAACCTCATCGGCAGCAAGAGCACAGAACTTAAAAAACTGCGTTGACGTATCACACATGCAGAGCATTACTGTAGTATTACCTTTTTCGGTTTCTATTAAGGCTTTCTTAGCCCACGGCATTTGATCGCTGTATGGAGGATTGCACCAATTGACTTTTCCCCACGGAGCAACTAGCCCGTTTTCCTTTTGTCCGATCCAGCGCGGAAGCTTATGGTTCTCTCTGCTGGCGGCTACGTCTAGTTCAAAATGAAACTCCGCATTGAGCTTGTCAAAGAGCCAAGGAGGTGTTTCCCATTCGTCGTTACTCACGCCCAGCTCCTGTGCTTTTCACACACTCTTTCACTGCCGTCGTATTTGGAGATTTCCCATTCAACATCGTCTGGGATTTCAACCACTGTTAACTCGGCGGCCCAACTGCTTGCTTCTTTTGACCCGAGTTCTTCGACCACTTGGACAAGTAAGGGGTCATCGCGTGAAATGCTTGAGTTGTAAAAAGAATGTTTTGTGTACAAAGCATTTTGTTCTTTTTTTTCTTCTAGTGACATTTCATGCCAAGGTTTCTTGTCTGCGAAAACCTCATTAGGGTTTGGAATATCGAAAGCTATAAACCCGAACATTTCCTTACCTGTAGGTATCATAGGCGTGTATTTTGTTCCGCTAGCGTTTTCTAATCCTCCTTTAAACCAATAGCATTTACGCCCTTGAAGCTCCGCATACCGCTCAATTGCTTTTGGTGACAAACCAAAACCACCGAAACAAGAATTAATTACAATTTTTTTCATATACTCTCCATACATCGACGCCAATCACGAAAATGAAGCTTAAACTCTTACGCCGCTTTCTTTAGCTTGGAAGGTTTTTCAGCCTTTCCATTCTGTACAACAACATCGACTAGCCGCTGCATGCCAACAAGATTCAGCGTAGATGTATCGTCTAAGTCAATATCGAATGTTGCTTCTGGCAGTCTTTTCGCAAAAATGCACCAACCGTGAGACTCCCAGAAAAGAATCTTTGTGTAGTTAAGCTTTTTGTTAACAAACACAAATAAATTTCCGCTAGAAGCGTTATCTTTTTCCCAGATATCCCGTGAGTTGTGCGATAGGTTCGTCTCTACTAGCTTGGTTAGCCCTCGAAATGAGCACCCCATATTCACTGGAACCGGATACACGTAGATCTTGGCTTTGCTGTTTATTTTAAATGCTCTCATTTATTTCTCCGTAGTTGCTTCAAGGCTCATTAAAGTTGCAAGCACTGTGTTAAGTGCTTCTTTGTCGTTTCTGTCGATGCAGACTTTAGCGCCTGAACCGTTAAGGCAGATTTCAATCTTGCTTGAGTTAGTCGGACTGAATTGAACGAAGCTAGTTCTTGCTGCTGCGGTTTTCTTACTATCTTTGTAGCGAGTGCTTCCTAAAATCGCGCTTTTCTTACCGCAAAAAGAACCGTATGGAATGCCGTTTCTTTTGCACCACGCTTCTTGCGTTTCTCCGCTATTTTGCCAGTTTAAACAAATTTGCTTCCATTCTTCTTGCGTTCTTTTGAACATGTTATGCCTTTTATTTTAATGTGTTGTTTTACTTTTTAATGTTAATGCGTACTTTGTAGTACTCATCAATCTTTAACATTGATAAAAGAATTAAGCAAGCATCTAGAAGCAGAAAAGCAAAGATTTTAAATTGACAGATTCTTTTATTCGCCGTACTTTTAAAATCCGCACCGTAAGGAATATCATAGGAATTCTACTCATGAAAGCAAAAAAGAAAAAAGCTTTGGTCAGTTCTGCTAGAGAAGGGCTTTTCAGCACCAAACTAGGGATTCACGAAGAAAACATTGTCTGGGATTTCTGCGAAGAAACAGGAATGCATCCTGCGCATATAATTCGCGGCCTTATCTGCTTAGGAATTCAGTATCTTGGCGGCTACAACCAAGAGGAACATGGTTACGTTGTCACTAGAGCCGGTACTTTGAATAAAAAAGCCGCTTAAAGATTTCTCTTTAAACGGCTTTAGCACTGCGCAGGCCGGTCTGTAATCCAGGAATCTCATGCACGATATATCACAAGTCGAACAATTTCTCCACTTCTTAGATCCGACTGAAAGCGTTTTCACATTTTGCTTTCTGGATCAGCATTCTAAAGAGCCGCTAAAAGGCCACGGCACGGTAACACTTTCACTAGAAGAGCTTCCTAACTATCTTAGTTCTCTAGATAAGCCGACAGCGCACGTAACGCTAAATCGCACGAATGGGAAGGGCCGGAGAGCAGCTCATATAGAATCTGCGCGGGTACTGTGCGTTGACCTTGATCGAATTGTTCCTGTCGAGGAGATCCGATCACTGCGGCACGAATTCCAGCCGTCGTGTATCGTGGAATCCTCTCCAGGTCGCTACCACTTATACTGGCGAATATCTCCGACAGTAAGTTTAGATCAGTGGCAGAAATATCAACTGGCGCTAGCATGCTACTTTTCAGGGGATTATAACCTCGCACAAATCACTAAGACGATAAGAGTACCAGGCGTTGAAAGAGTCTGCAAAGACGGGACTTCATTCTTACCGACAATAAAATATTTAGACTTAGAAGGCGCAGAACTTGATGACGCAAATATTTTGTCGGTGTTTCCGTGGATAGAAGAGTACCACAAAAAGGCAGATGAGAAAAGACGCGAAGAAAGAAAAACTTTGATGAAAATGGTGCGCGAAGGCAACGGGCACTTAAAAGAAGGCGCTGCTGTTTTCACACAAACTGGGCGTAATAGTGCGCTTTTTACTGCAGTTTACAGCACGGTTAAAGCTAATCGTGAAATGGATGAGCCTAGAGCAATGCAGTATGCAATAGAATTTAATGAGAATTTTACACCGCCATTAGATAGAATGGAAGTAGAAAAAACGGCGCATTCGGCATATTTGAGGGCCGAAAGTGTACGGGAGAAGCAAAAAGAGAACTTAGATAAGGTGCTTTCAAAACTGCCACCAATTGTGCCAGCTGAATTTAGCTACGACTATGAGGCACCAGACTTAAAAGAGAACAGATTTACGCACATGGCGGCACTTGAAAGAGTGCTGCAGCGATACGGGCACATGATGGTACGCGCGGGAAGCACTCTTTATGCCTTTGATGAGAGCCAAGGGAATGTCTGGAGGCCACAAAAGCATAGCAGAGAACTTATTTCTGGATTCGCTACGGATATCAGCTACGACATGCTGCATGATCCGTTGTTCGTTGAAACTTTGTGCCTTGACGCTGACGGAGAATTTAACGCCAACAAAAAACAAGCGGCTGAGTTTAGATTCGCCTCGCACCAGTTTGTTGCAGGGACCATTAATCGAATAATTGAAACTGATCGCATAGTGCGAAAAGACACTTCTACGTTCGATAATGAACCGACGTTGCTTTACTGCTCAAATGGTGTTCTAGACATGCGAACCTTGAAGCTGTCCCAAGCACGTGCTGAGGATTATCTTTTGCACCAAACAAGCGTGAAGTGGGATCCCACAGCTGAATGTCCTTGGTGGGAGAACTTTGTAGCTGAGTTGTTCGCTGAGAATGACGATCCTGGGGCTATGGTTACCTTTATGCAGCAGCTTTTTGGTTATACCCTCTCAGGGTCAATCGATGAACAAAAGGTCTTTGTGCACGCTGGAGGCGGCTGTAATGGCAAATCAAAAGTTCTAGACACACTTGGAATGCTAGGAGGGCAATACTCGGCACGCATAGCGGCATCAACACTATCAAAGTCAAAGAAGGCCATGCAGCAAGAATTTAACAGGCTTGGAGCTAAAATAGCCGGTAAAAGGGTAGCGATTCTCGATGACTTAGACACTAACACCCAATGGAACGAGGGCACCATTAAGCAGCTGACTTCGGCTAAGATCCCTGCACGTAACCTGTACGACGAAGAACGAGATATCGCTAACCGAGCAAAGATACATATCGGGTGTAACCAAGTGCCTGAAGTGGAAGCAGAAAGCGAAGGCATAATTAGACGAATTTGTTTAATAAATTACAATAGGATGTTCACACAATCGGCGGCAAAAGAGGCGGAAATACGCGAAATGACAAGCCGCGAGGCGCCTGGGATTTTGAGGTGGGCGGTAGAAGGATTTCGTTCGATTCAAAATAGAATCGTGTACCCGGAAGAAACACTGATTGCAGCTACAGAATACCGACACGAGCAGTTTAAGGTAGAAGGAGTTGTGGAACGGATTTTCTCTAAAGGGCCAGATCCCACGTGGGAACCTATGAACGTATTGCTGGAGGATGTTAAGAAAAGCCTTCAAGACGAGCAAGCCGTGGACAGGATGCCCTCACCTGAGCAGCTTGGAAGGATGCTCAGTCAGACACACGGTTTTAAATGTGAAAGAAGGTACCACGCTGAGAGCGGAAAGAAAGCCAGGTTCTATCTACTAAAAAGATGTTACCAAAGTACTGGCCTGTTAAGTAAATTAGACTAACCGGCCATAAACCGGCCATAACGCTGGCCATAAACTAACCTCTTGTTTTAATTTACAATAACACTGTTTCTGGCCAGTATGGCTACTTATAATATATGTTTATATATAAGTATAATAATAGGTAATAGGGTTAACCGGATCTAGATCAGATCTTATTATATATAGGAACTGTCTAGAATCATCCGGCCACAGGCCAGGAAACAGTGTTTCCTACCTGTGGTGTCGGATAGTTAGGTGCGATTTTATCCGGCCAGTGTATCTTTATCCGGCCAGTCTAATTTATACAGGTGTTCTATTAATATTCACTGGGCAACATGACGATCCATCTACTGCCAGTGCCTTGTTCTTCTTTTTGACAAAAGAAGTTCAATTTTTCAAACGGAAGGTCTGTAGATTCAATTTTTTGTTTTGCTAGTTTCAAATCGTTGCCATCGGTGAAGATGCATAAAGCCGATTTGTCTTGAGCCACTGTTATACTGAATGAAACAAAAGGTTCGCGTGCTATCTTTTTGGAAGTTGCCAAGTGAGACATTACAACGTCCATAAGCCAGTAGCATTTAGCTTCTTTGGCAAGGTAGGCTAGGCCGTCCGTAAAGAGCACACGAGGATGCATTGTTAGCTTGTGGTACGTGAGCGTGCCAGTGAACTGGGAGAGGTCTAGAGGGGCTTTAATCGTGTTGGATTCCATAAGGTTTTCCTTTGTTGGGGTTTCTTGAAGTGGGCGATCATCGAGGCGTAAAACTTCGGTATGTCTTGGCGCTGTATTTTTATTTGCAGTTTAATTATTTGTAAAACACAGGTTTAAACTCCTGAAAAAAGGTAAAATAAAAACCGGACTACGTGCCGGTTAATCACGTTTTTTCACAACAAAAAATCAAGCATCTTGTATGTTGCTGAGTTTATCGATCCATTCGTCACCGATCTGCATAAGTGCATCGAAATCTAGAGCAGAGATCGAAGTTACTTTCATGAAATAATCGCGCATAGTGTCGTAGGTGTAGTTAAGTCGAAAGCGCATGTATTTCTGGATTTCAACTATTTCCTTTGGATCTTTCGATTGTGTTACAAGCATGATTCTGTTTTTAAGCGTAAGTCCGTTTTTCATAGTTCTTCTTCTTGTTTGGTTAGTCGTTTTCCCAAGCTGTTCTATGCCCTTTAAACCAGGATCCGTCGTAGTCAACTGATGCGCGGGGATCTGCTTCTAGGCTCGCATTGAAACTACCAGGCATAACGGATACTCGCGGCATCCAATAGGTATTAGATACCTCAACATTGCCGGGTAATTCGTCAAAGTAACCTATCGCGTCGATAGTATTTCCTTCGATAAGAGCATATTTCCCCGGGAGAGAATCGAGCAACGCTGAACGATCTTCTTTTGCTACGCGCTGTAGGATTTTTGCAAGATGAGCAGTGTCTGAAATACCTTTCTCGCCTGGAGATCCTAACCCTTGAAGTACTCCGTTATGCATCAAATAAGATCCTTTGTTTAGCTGAAAAGGATGCGTGTTTTGTGGACTTATTTTCCCATGTGTCGCAAGTCTTAGGTGTATTGCTACTGTAAGCTTGTCAGATAACTTTCCAAGCAAAGAATCGAATTGCTTATAATGCATGATACCCTTGATCATATCAGGAGTATTAGAAGGAATAACAATTCCTGCGCCATGCGGATTAGTTGCCCAAGCTTTTGCAAGGTCTAATTTTTTAATGTGTTCTAGTTTTCCGATCATAATTAAGCACATACGATTTGTTCCTTTTTTGTTGTGTTTAGTCGTTTTTCTTTTGTTTTAAGCATTTTGCTTAAAAATAACCGCTTTAAATGACCTACAAGCGATTATTTTTAAACAGTCCATAGGTTAGTATGGACTGCTTTTTTTCTTAGTAGCTTGAAGTAATTCGCGAATATTCAGAACGTCTACCCCACCCAGTGCGGCATGATGCAATAACCTTATGCTTACTTGTCAGTTTTTCAGCATAAGAGGTTACACACTTCAAAGTAACGTATTGTGGATTCTTATATGCATAGTCTCTTAATGGTTTGGTGTAACCATTAATCTCTAAGGGTAAATTAACCTCTACTACTTTGTCGCCTACTTTAGACTCGAAAACACCTAAAACGCCCTGGTAGCAAGCTACATTAGATTTAATACGATTCATCGCTGACTGCATCATTTCAATGGCTTGCTGCTTTTTTAATGCGCGTTTTGCTTTTCTTTCTATCTTTTCTTGGTCAGATAACTGCTTAACTGCCTGTTTTGTCGGCATGTGCGGCAATGTGTATGCGTGCGCGAACTTCCATTTTGGAAGTGATTTTTTCCATTTTTGAAACGTAGGTTTTTTCTCAGTGCGCCAACACTCCACAAGAGAGAGAATTACCTCAATACTTGCTAAAAAGCTTTCAGGCTTTAACGTGCCACGAAAAAACCTAAATTCATTGGTGTGGTAATTTTCTGTATTTAGTGCCATGTACCGACCATGTGCGCCGGTAAAATTGCAGAAATAAAACGGGTCAGTGCTATTAGGATTATTACGTCGGGAAATTGCCTTAAAAAAAGTTTGATACCTTGCTAAGGTACGTTTTAGCGATATCCATTTGTGATCGAGCATTGCCTTTTTGCTTATGTGGATGTGCAGACCGCATCTACCGCTATCGTGAGACTGATATCCTGATCTTTTTAGTTTTTTTAGTAGTTTATAATAGTTGTGATAGTTTTGCTTAATCTCAGTTAACGTGCGCGGAGCGGTCACGATTTCACAACCGTCTCTTAGGCTACCGTCATTGCATACGTATGCTTGGCCTGGGATAAACTTCTTTATTGCGTAGTCGAGTGACGCTAGTTTGTCGGTTAAAGATGATTCATCCTCAGATTCTTCATCCTCGTATTCGTCACTGTTACGAGTGTTTTTTGCTTCAATTTCGATCTCTAGTCCAATTAGATACGGCGCGGCATTGCGGGCTGATACCTCTTTTTCGTAGTTAACTGTTGGTTTAGAAGATCTTATACCGTCGATTGCTAGATCAAACTTATCAAAGTGAATCGCGTTTCGTGAATAGTAACGACTATATGTACTATCAGCTTGCAATTTCACTTTTTTATATGTGTTTTCATGTGAAAACGCGAACGGACAAGATCTAACTGACTTGTTATAGGTCAGTCGTTCATTGAACGGTGAAGGTATTTGTTTTGGTGTAGGCATGTTGTATTTTCCTTATTTTGTTGTGTTTTTCGATCTCTTCAGGCAGTGCGTAACACTGCGACACGTTGCATTGCTGCAACGTGTTTCGATCTTTAGAGTGTGAAGCTTGCGCCGTATACCTTTACTCTGATTAGTATCCAGATGAATAGTGCGCCAGCGATCACAATGTTATTAATTAACGTGCTTACGAATCCTTCGCGTGTGAATAGTGTTACTTTCATGTTTATGACTCCTTGCAATTGAAGAAAAACAAACATCCGTAGTTGTTTTTGCTTGGCTTATCTGTCGATTCACTGCGCTTGATTTCATCGACTGACTCATAACCCACGTATGCCCGACCGTTCGTGCAGCTACATAGGTATGTAATTGCAAGTAGAACAGTGCTTACTTTGATCAACATTCCGATGGTGTCTATGTTGTCGTCTGTATTGTGCTTTTGCATAACCCTTTTCCTTTTGTTGTGTGTAGCGTGATTGCTACTAAAACCCTAACCCGTTGCTGATCTCATCAGTGAGTGCTTAACACTCAGACACGCTCAATCGAGCGTGTTTCGACCTTTAGTTACAGAGGAACAGGCAAATAACGAGCAGTGTACTTGCCATAAGCAAGAACGGAACTAAACTTGTCTCTTTTTTCTCTTTTTTCTCTTTTTTATGTGCGTTGATTTGCATAACACTTTTCCTTTTGTTGTGCTGATCTCATCAGTGAGTGTTTAACACCCAGACACGCTCGATTGAGCGTGTTTCGATCTATAATACAGTGCAATATTCTTGCACTCGGTTAATGTATGGCGTCAGAAATTGTGCAGGGATATGGAATCGTCGATCAGCAATGGCGAGAATGCGATCCGCTTCGATCCCTTCATCGTTCATAAGATAGTCTAGTAGTCCGATTAATGCAGTGCGTTCGCCGTGTGCTGCATCATTGATGATGTCCTGAATCATTTCGGTCCGTGTTACGTGTTGTGTTTTCATTGTGTTGTGTCCTTTATTGTTGTGTTTTACTGCATAATCCCGATTGATCGCGATTATAGCATAATTGAAATTATCCTTCAAACTATTTAATTGCTCATATCAGATGCACATCACATATCGCCCGATTCATGAAAATACTTGAGCCATAAGCCGAGCCGCATGAGCATTTTTGCTCTTTAGTAACGAGTAATGTAAAACTGTTTACTAACGATTTTAATTGATCGTACAAAGTCAAGTATTGATCGGCATGTTCGGGAGAGATTTTTCAGGAATTTCGGCGGAATTTAAAAAAAGTAAGGAATCTCTTTTTTTAAATTCCGATCCGGCGAGAGTTTTTTCGACCCCCGGCCCGGCCCCACCCCCACTAATTAGTAAAATGGATGTTAAAAGACATCCCTAGCTTTAGGAGTCCCACTTTTGCTATAATCCAGTTATGGTAGACAACGATACAATTGGCAAAGCCTTAACCATCCTTCGCAACACAGCCCCCAAGGAAGAGGAGCAAGACAGCCTTCCGTGCCCCCCTCTCATCCCTTTCCATGAAGTTCTCCCTAACGAAGCTGAATCTTCCGTCACAGAAGCAGATCTTAAGGTCGCTAACTTCCAACTTAATTTTATCAATCAAGCATGGCAGCACGTGCACTCTATCACCGCACTGTCTAAGATGGTTGACACAACAATCAAAGCTACAATCCACCGTCGTAACCTACTAAAGATGTCTTATGGTGCTGAAACTAACCGTTCCAAAGGGAATGTCTTTGACCCTTTGGATTGAAAAGAAAGCGCATAAACTTTTTAAATCAAAGCGTCATTACACATTGAAACAATACTTACCCGCCGAGAAGTGTGCATCGCTATTGAATCTATCCACGGAGCAGACCTTTAAGCGTGCTGAAGAGTCAGGGCACTTCCATGCTGTCAAGCTAAATGATGTTGTCTATTATCATCCTGAAGGTGCTTGGAAGGAAATTGTGCAGCCCTTTCGTGATCTCATTAAAAAAGAAAAGCAAAGAAAGAAGTTGACAAGGCACACGCCAATGATTAAAAGAAAAGGTATGAACATATCTTCTCATTAACCATCTCTCGCACTACGTAATCGTCCGTAAGGACTTACCGTTAGGATTCCAAGCTGCACAGATTGTGCACGCTGCTGGTGAAAGCATTCAAGGCCCATTGCCTCCTAACACAAATGCCGTGGTCTTAGCTGTTGATAACGAGCATCAACTACGAGAAATTGCCGCTAAATTAAGCATCCAAGGAGTGCCACACATCTTAATTCGTGAGACAGACGAGCCGTATGCCGGCCAATGTACTGCTATTGGTGTAGTGCCACTTGAAGATAGATCTAAAATAAAAAAGATAGTAAGTAGTTTAAATTTGCTTGGGGTGCAATCCAAAAGATTGCTGGTTCAAAGCCAGCCCTGAGCACCATGCTCCTTTGGTGAAATGGTATCATAGACAGCCTAATGAACTGTCAGTTGGGAGTTTGATTCTCTCAGGGAGCGCCATTTTTAATTCGAGAACGGAGGCTTATACTGTGCCAGCATATAGACATCTCCAGCAAAGGTCGCACAAGGTGGAGCTTCCAATATTTCTTTTTTCTGCTGTTCCGTCATCTTCATCTCTTCCTTATACGCCATGTACTTTTCATGCGCGAAAGAAGTAACAGGAGCAATGTCTTTCTTTTGTCCTGGTGTAAAGCCATAGTTAATTATTGCCGACTGTAAACAAAGTGCCGCCGCGTCTGCTTCATCTGGAGAGTGTGCTAGGGAAGGCATAATCGCACCCATTCGCCGTTTATAGGCACCTTTTGGCTCTAGCTGATACTTCAACGTTTTCTCGTTTCTAACTATCTGTCTAGAAGTGAGTTGCGTTATGGTAGTGTAGTCTAGCCCTTTGACTTGTGCATTTTGAATAAAATCTCTGAAAGCAAACCAAAGTTCATGGTACGACTTGACGACGACATCGAAACTATTGACTGCAACATTGCCGCCTCGCGTGCTGTAGATCTTTATCGGTGGACGGAGAGCTTGCGCTCGCAAACGTATGACCTCTCCAAGTGCCCTACCTTGCCCGTTAGCGTCTACGCAGAGGTTATGCAAAGGGCAATTATGGTCGTTGAGAATGGAGATAACTTGATCCGCAATCTGAAGATCGGCGCTCTTGTTAGCTTGAGCAGAGATCTCGATTTTAAAAAGTAACTTTTCTTTTTGATAGTCGAGCACTATCTGCCCGTTGGTAGCCTGTCCAAGAATAGCTAACCGGAGAATGCATTGATCACCCCCCGTCGAAAACGCTGGGTCAAGCCCAGCTACAATCGAAAGTGGGTGTATGCCAAGCCATTCAGTCGAGTCAAACACACGGAAGTTATCGACGAATTCTCGACTAACAACGGTGTCGTCCGTTGAAGAGGTGCGCCAGAAGCCAAGAACGAATCGCCAAAAGCTATCTGAGTCCTTGCCGTATATCTTAATCTTTTCGTTAACAGTAGCTTGAGTAATAAGAAACTTTGATAGTAGCTTTTTCTTAACTGGATCTGTTTCGTGTATGGCAGGAGACTCATAGCACGAAAAGAAAAGACAAGTGCCGTTCTTCTGCGTTGTTTCCCACTGCACATCTTTTAGCGGATCAACTGATCCCCAGCCGTTTTTCGGAGTCGAGACAACGCCATGCAAGTCGTACTTCGACAAACTGTTTCCGATAAACATTGCTTGAAAGAAGTCTTGCCCAGACTCTAAGTTAGGAAGCGCTTTAACAAGCGCCATTGGCATGTCCGTAGACTCGTCAGCGATGAAAAGTATTCCGTCTTTAGGATGTCGCCCGATGATGTCTTTAATGGAAGAGTCGTCGTCTCCGAGTTTTGCAGCCGCAGCAAAGATGCCGTGCTGGAGGTCGTCTCTATCGTATAAGAATTTCGGAGGCTGGGAACGCATATATTGAAACGGAATCTCCATTTCAGTGTCCCGTATGAGAGACATTGCGTAACCCCAGATACGAGCGCCGAGAGAGTTTAGTGTCGTAGAGGCGATAATGACCGCGTGCCCTTTAGGGTTTGATAACCAGAAGAGGAGTGCAATTTTTGCGGCATCGTACGATTTTGCACATGCGGCTCCCCCGGCATAGGAGATATAAGACCAGCCATTACAATGTTCTCGAAAGCGTCTCTCAGTCCAGTAATGCCAGAGCTTGATGTGCGTGGGCCACAGGTAGTCGTGCGCCGCCTTCATGTGCTGATATTTTTCTTCTGGATTCTTTGAGAGGCGATAGCGCTTAAGATGTATAGACAGAGGGTGCTTGACTGGGTAGACTTCACCGTAGGCTAGGATGACCTCTTTTCCGTCCTTGGCAGAAATTTTCCAGCCTTCTTTCTCTATTAGATCTCTAATGACTGGATCAATCGAAGTCATATGTTATTGAAATTTAAGCCTTTTCATGGCCCTCTTAACTACCGTTTTAGAGATCCAAACACTGGTTTTAAATTTGAAGCTGCTTCTGAGAAGGAGCTTGTTTCAAGGATACGCTCTTACCGCAGTCAAAACAACTTAGAACCTTTAGAGTTTCTAGAAGCGGTTATCGAGAATTACTTGTGTCATCAGCCAGAAAACGCAGGCGGCTGTACGCAGCGAGGCGAGTTTAAGCGCGGCATTTTCGCGTACTTAAAAGGAGGTATCGTCTTACTGCAGAACCTCATGTATTCTAGTTTTGCGCCCCAGGAGGTAGCCGATGCAAGATCAAAGCAGTGTAAAGACTGTCAATTCAACGTGTTCCCAGACCGCGACCGCTTTGTTAAGTGGTCAGATAGTATCGCTGTCGCCACTATTGGAGACAGAAAATCAGCTTGCCATGAATCTCTTGGTAACTGCGAAGTGTGTAGTTGCCCATTACGTGCAAAAGTTTTCTTTAACGGGAAAGTATCCTTGTCCGAACTGGAACAACAGCAGATGCGCACCGTAAACTGTTGGCAATTAAATATAATGAAGTAGTGTTATGGTAGATTCACTTGACACAATGACTGCCGTAACTACTGCCGGCCTGCTGCGTGGGCAAATAACTCAAACTAGCGTAGACACCTACAAAGCTCCGAAAAATATTATTCAGTCTGTCAGTGCTGCGTACGCTGTGTACTGGCAGTACCGTACAGAACATTTACGAAGGATTGACCTTTATGCCGCAATCGAAGGACTCATCGCAGGGAACCCTCCGTACAATCCCGCCGAGCTTGCTCAAAAGCGATTATCCCATATCAGTAACTTCAACAACCTTGACGCTCGCTCTTTGTATGAAAGAGGTGCACTGGCTTACTGGAACTTGCTCAACGAAGCCGAGACGATCTGTAAGTTTAAGCTCCGTGACCCAATAGGGCTAGGAAGTGATGATCCACAGTTGTTAGGTTTCGCAGATACTCTTGCTAAGCATTGGGACACGGTAGTTCGTGAGTGGCCTAGTTTTTACACAATGTTTAACACGCTTGCTGGACAACTAGTTAAGTTCGGCATCTCGCCTGTGCTGTGGCCTGATGAAAGAGACTGGCGACCACGTACAGTAGAACTATCCCGTTTCTTTGTTGAAGACCAGGCACAAGCAGATATAGAAAAAGTCACGGTTATATGTGTAGAGACAATCTTTACTGCACAGTTTTTGTTTGAAATCTACATGGCCTTTAAGGATAAGGTTACAAAGCATCCAGAAGGGCTTTGGCCTTATGATAAGTGCCCGTGGAATATGGATGAACTTGGGGCACTCTTACTAAACAAAGCTAACCAGTTCACGAAGGATAACTTCACATACATCGACTTAATGGATATCCAGCGTAAGATCCAAAACGGCGATCTTACTTACAACCAAGTGTTCTCCGATTCAATTCGCTTGGTGTCGTTCTTTCAGCAAGAATATGACGGTCAAGTTTCACACTATATGTTTGACCGCACTTTTAATCAGGGTAACTTTCTCTACTTTGCTGACAGGCAGTATAAGTGCATGCAAGAGGGTATTGTTATTTTCACAGCAAGCCCAGGTGAGTTCACGATTCACTCCAATCGTGGTTTAGGGCATAAGATTTTCTCTGGTGCTCAAGCAATGATGCAGCTTGACTGTTCTATTATTGACGCGGCAAGAATGGCCGCAAGTCCGATGATTAAGTCTCCGGCAACTGGAAGCAGAGACGCTGAAGCTATTCGGTTTTACCCAGGAACAATAACTAATATTGGAACTGCTGAGTATGTGCAAAATAACTTCGGAGAGAACATACAGCAGCTTATTGGGGCCAGCCAATATGTGCTACAGAAGCTACAGTTCAACACAGCCAACAGTGGAGATGACCCTGGCGTCCCTGACAGAAACGTTGGCTCCATATCTCCGAGCCAAGCACGTATGCAAAGCTTTAAAGAGTTTGGAGTTCTCAAAAACAACATCGCACATTTCTACTCTCTTTTTGACATAGTAGTTACCAACATGACTATTAAGCTTCTTCACTCTAAGAAGGGAGATCCTGGTTATGAGTCAGCAAAGAAGTGGAAAGACTTATGCTTGGAAGACGGAGTGCCTGAAGAGTTCTTTCAGCTCAAAGAGCAAGATAAATACGGTATGCCGAAGTTTATTTCAGTTCGCGCTACTCGTGTTGCTGGGGATGGGTCTACTCTGGCTGGTCTTATGGGCTTGCAAGAGTTACAGCTCATTGCTGGAGACTTCAACCCAGATGAGGCAAGAGAGTATCGTAAGCAGTACGTCACCCGTGTGCTCGGAAGAGATTACGTTCCCGCTTTTGTGCATCCGAAGCAACCCGATGAAGCTACTGGTGGTGCTTCATTAGCAGGCGTTGAAAATAACGGAATGCTGCAGGGAATGAGTCCAATCTTCTCGATTGATAACGAGAATAGAGCGCATTTCACTATTCATATGGCTTTAGGTAACGATACAATAAAGCGTATACAGCAACAACAACTTACAGCTTTAGAAGCGGATAAAATTTTCAGCGTTCTTATACCACATATGCAAGAGCACTTGCAGGCACTGGCAAAGTCGATGTTTGCTCAAAAATTTGTAGAAAGTGTAAAGAAGCCTTGGCAGCAACTACAGCAATATGCTACTTTGAATAGGCATAATGCAGCACAAGAGTTACAAGCCAATATTAAAAAGCAGCAAGAACAAGAAGCAAAACAGCAGCAAGTAATGACAGACGAGCAGTTAAAGACACTTAAACTTCAGGGTGATGAGCGTAGAGCGGATCAAAAAGCGCAGCATCAGATACAGAATAGTCAACAACAAAGCGAGCAGCGTGCAGAGATAATGCGAGAAGACGTGCAGAAAAAAGCAGACAATAAGCGTTTAGAGATACAATTAAACGCTCGTAACAAGACAGTTGAAGAGCAACATGCTGCCGTAGAAGCAGCACCGCTAGCGGAGAATAGAGCTAGGCTTGCTGAGTTAAATGGTGTGTCACCTTCTCCGTACGATATTGAGTCATGATAGAAAAAGAACTAGCAGTCCTTAGAGCGAATCCGCAATTTGTTTCTTTGTATCTTGAAGGTATGTCTGCTCTTTTTCGTTCTGGAGTTTTTGGTGCGTTACGTCTTATCGGACGCCCAATTATTTTAGAAAAAGGTAAAGACGTTCATTGCATGGCAACGCAAGCTGCTTGGAGTTCAGGCTTCAACGATGCCATCGATATGCTCATGAACTTTAAAGAGAAGTTTATTGACGTAGAGAATAAAGCTGAAGAACCGCGAATGGATTTTGGCGGTCTAGATTACGCGCTACAGCGCGGAGATATAAGTAAGGAAGAAGCAGATGCCATCAGATCAGGAAAACCAATCGTCGCCTCCGATATCACAGCCAAAGGTGTATCCAGCGCCGCAAATAAATGACGCGCTACAAGGGCTTCAGAGTGGTGAATCGCCGCTTGATTTTATTCGTAGAAACTTGACCGAGCAGCAGGCTGCTACAGCGCCGGCTCCGTTGGATGTGCCAGTATCGCAGGCTCGCCCTGCCAATGTGCCTAATCCATTGATGCAAAAGGTAGAGCCGATTGTGTCGGCAGAGCCGAAACCAGCTGAACCGACTGCAGCTCCGATAGTATCTAAAGATGAGACTCCTACTTTCGATTTTGAGAAGAAAGATGAGCCCCGATCAGCTGAAACACCAGCTCAAGTTGCTCCAACTGCAGAAGAACCAGCTGAGCCCGAACCTGCCTCAGAAGAGGGAGGACAGCATTTTAAAAAGCTTCGTCTTAAGGTTAAAGAAACTGAAAGTACTCTCAAAGCTGTTCTTGCAGAGAAAGAAGATCTCAAGAGTCAAGTAGAGAAGTACGCTAAAGGGGAGGTGATCCCGGAAGTTCTGCAGCAGAAAGAAGCTCGTATCGCGGAGTTAGAACACTACGAGCAGTTGCACAATTTGAAAGGATCTGCTGCTTATAAAGAAAAAGTTGCCAAGCCTTTAGAGGCTAAGCAGGCGCGTCTGAAAGCTATAGCTGAGGATTACGGTATCCCAGAAGGCACTTTAACTGAGGCTCTTAACTTCGAAAAAGAATCAGAGCTTAATGGGTTTTTAGCTAATCATTTTGATGGTGTAGGGGCTATTGAAGTAAAGCAGCTTGTTACTGACATGAAGAATCTTCATGGTCAGGCTGCTGAGATGGAGAAAACTCCGGCACAAACTTTGGCTCGAATACAGCAGGAGCAAGCGCAAATTGAAGCTGCGCAAGACGCTACGAGAAAGAACCAGCTCGCAGCCAGTTCACGTAGCGCTTGGATAGATGCTCTCACCAATATTCGAAAAGATGGGCGTGCGCTCGAACTAATTCGTAAAGAAAACGATAACGAGCATAATACTAAGTTCGTAGATCCTATTTTAAAACAAGCAGCTGCTGAGTATGGAAAGTTCATTACTGCATTCGCAAAAGCTGGCATTAAAGAATTAGAGCCGGAAGTAGGTAAAGCACTCGCTGAAGCAGTGCTTTTAGCACACGCATCAGCCACTGCTCTTAACACACGAACTGAAGCAATGCGCCAAGCAGAAGAAATTACTAACAATATTAGATACAATAGTCTTATTCGTCCGAGTGTTGGCGGAGGAACTGTGTCGTCTGCACCGGCACCGGCTAAGGCCGTAGAAGAGACTCCAGAACAAATGGCACGCAATCAGATGAATAGTATCTTGTCAAAGAACCGAAGATAGTTCACACTTCATGTTACGAGCCGTGCTTTCGATAATTAGCACAAGAGTAGCTTCTCTCTTTAAAAAGAGCGTACAGGCAATTCGGTAGGATCCGTAGAAAATTCCAGCTTGTAGAGATAGTACGCAATTATAGCTTCTAAGTAAGCTACATTATTCGTTTATTTCTGCGAAGGAAATTTTTATGGCTCCAACAATGGGCTCATGTCTTGTCACGGAAGCCGACGTGCAAGAGGCATTTCTTGCGGCTCCTCCTCTCATAGCCAAACAGATCATGAACCTCACGGTTAAACAACCGCGATGGATTTCTGACATGTATCAAACTGAAGCCTTCCCCCTGGGTAACGGTGCAGAAATGCAACAGCTTATCCTTCGTGGCATGATGCCTCAAGTTGAGCGTGGGTTTGATAAATGGAAAAAGATCAGTTCTAACGCTGGGTGCGAGCCTTGCGCTGGCCCTGATTGCTCATACAACTGGACGCAGTTTGGCGGAACGGGTATTGAGCGAAAAATTATGCAGCTCATGGAAAGAGACTTTCGTTCTCCGACCTACTGCATTAAGGAAATCCAGACTACCGCTCACTATGAGCAAATCTTCGGACAAATTGTTCTCAATTTGTACGCACAGATTGCTTTCTTCAAAGAGCAGAACATCGGATTTAACTACTTCACTTCATTGTTGAAGAAGTTTGTAGTTGATTCCAGTGGTGCTCGTCCTAATCCGCAAAATCCTTACGTATATCGTCCTCTTGGAACGAAGCGTATTTCGACTCTTAATATCGAAATCCTGCAGCAGTTCTACGAGTACCTTCGCGTGATGCCTGATGCGGTACCTTATGACAACGTGAATGGATCGCCTATTTACGCTATGGAGTGTTCAGCTCAGCTTTTGAGCAGGCTCTATCGTGATGATCCGTCGCTTCGTCAAGACGCTCGGTTCTCAGGGTTAGCGAATGACTTGTTGATGAAGTATAACTTCATGAGCACGACTCAGGGCATGTTTATTAATGCCCCGATTTTGTTGCCACGAAGATTCTCCATCACTCCTGTAACGGGTGAGCCTGTTGAGATTCTGCCTTATGTGAACGGCATCCCGATGGAAATCGGTGCTTTCACTGGCATTAATCCTGACTGGGTAAATCCAGCAATTGCTACGCACGAAGAAGTAAGCTTGCACGGTAAGTATCCGTTCAAGGTTATGTACTTGCCTACAGCTCAAACTCTTGGACAGAATACTTCGTTCGGTCCAGAAATGAGCTTCATGAATACGTGGCAATGGGTTAATCCGTTGACGGTTGAAGATCCGTTCCGACGTGTTGGACAATTCGTGACGGCAGCTACTATCGGACTTGCACCTCAGTATTCTGAAGCGATGTTCGGTATCTTGGTTGAGCGTCCGAAGGTAGGTTTGATGGCTACGTGGTTGCCAGAAGCTCCGTGTCCTCCGACTCCAGCTGACTGCGATAATACGGTACCTGATGTGGGATGCCCTTGTCCGTTAATCCTTACTTCGTCTATCAACCCTGTTAATGGGAACTCGCTCTTGACGTTCGCAACGCCATTGAGTCCGATTCCAGTGGCTGATGATGACGTTCAGTTGGGAATTGATAGTGGTGGCTATATTACAGGAACTGTTGTGGCTGTATCTGCTGACGGAACTGCGGGAGAGTTTACTTTCCCAGATGGTACTGACCTGGGTAGTTGTGATCAGTTCACTAGCGTCTTCTGCGATAACACGCTTGGATGCTCTGCGAACGTACAGATGGCAACTGCCGGAGCTACGACCTGGACGTTGATACTCAGTAACGCAATCAAGGCCGATACGGTCGCTGATGTTGTTACGCTGACTTACGGTAACGGTACGCAAGTAAATGCGACGGTATCGAGTGTCAATATGTCAACGTTGACCTGGGTAGTAGACCCGACTGGAACGCTAACGGATAACGTCAACGGCGTTGTCTCGATATGCGTACCGACTTCGACTGACGCTACATGCGGAAGTTGCACAGGGCCAAGCTACGAGCAGTGCGAAACGTAATAAGCACTTAAGTAAAAGAGCGGAAGAGGTGAAAGCCTCTTCCGCTCTCACACCTTTTAAGGACAGGATTTTTGAAAACTGTCGTATTTTCCCAAGCAGGTTATCTTTCGTGTTCGTGTGATGCGGAAAATGTTGTTGTACTCTGCTTGACCGATCCCGACTTAGTTGCCGAACTCGGTGTGTCTACTATCGAAGGGCACATTCTTAAGGGATGGAAAACAACGACTCCTACTTGCGGTAGAGTCTGCACTACCTATAACTACTCAATAGAATATAATGAAGCGCAATTGGCGGATCCAGATACAGCGCTTACAACAGCTGAAGTAGCAGGAGTCTTCTGTAAGAGCTGCCTAACTACCTGGGTCGAGGAGCAGATTAGTCACGAAATTACTGGTCTGTATATTCTTCCAGAGACGTATGGTGCTGTGGGTGACGGATCTACTGACGACTCAGTTGCTATTCAAGCAGCAATTGATCACGCAATAACTTTAGGCGGTGGTGCTGTATTCTTTTCTAGCGGTAAAGACTACCTTGTAGAAGACACAATTTATATTCCAGTTACCGCACGGAATATTCAGTTACTTGGTTATGGTGCGAGTATCACCGGAGATGTAGATGGTAATATTCTGCAGATCGGAGACACGTCTACAACCAATAATGCAGCAAGAGATATTGTTATCTCTGGCTTAAGTATCTACGGTTCTGGTTCAACGGATACTGGAAACGCCAACCAATGTGGTCTTGAAATCGACGGGGTACTTCGTTGCGCTTTACGCGATGTTCAAATCTTAAACATACCTAAGACAGGAATAGTAGGAACTAAGCCTGTAGTATCTGGTTCTACATACTGGAACAAAGTACTTTTCGATAATGTATCAGTACGATTTTGTGGGTATCAGTGTCTGCTTATTGGTACTTCTTCTGCAGTAGATGATCTTACTTGTGTTAACTGCATTTTTAATCATGGTGGTGAGAAGATCACGTCTAATGTAGCCGATGGTGCTGCGTACATTAAAGCTATAGTTCTTAATATGTCAGGCTGCGAGATCTCTGGAATGTACTCACAAACTGTCGGCTTTGGGTATCGCTGGGGGTTGGCTATTCAAACTGCGGGAGGATTTCTCTCTGGAATGCACTTTGAGTTGAATGGCTATGATCAAGCCGGCTCTGCTGATTTGTTTATTGATAGCGCGTCAGAAGGGCTTGCTGTTATAGGTTCATCGCACTACGGCTCTGATGTTACTGGCGCAAAGTTTTGCATACAGACAAAAGGTTCTGGCACTTTTATCAGTAACGTTTCTTACGCTGGAAACGGAACGCATCAATACGATTACGTTGTAGAAGCGGTCAATGCTGTAGATGTCCAGATAGGATCTATCAATTCCTTGACAGCTACTCCTATAGGAGTTTCTGAAACTAACCTCGGAGGATTCGGAGCAGGGAGCTTAGTTAACACTAATTCTTATACCAAGACTGGACGGCGTATTGAGGTGCTGCAGTCTCCTTATGCAGGTAGCAATCCGCCTGAGATTGTAATCGCAGGATGGGGAGCTTCGGCAACAGTAACTTCGGTTAGAGCTGTAGACTCTCACGGTGATTTTACTATTAATTGCTTAGGTGGTGGGCAGACAAACCCAGCTACTATCACGATTACTTTTAAGGACGGAGATTGGCCGAGTGAGCCTACTTGCATTATGTACGAACGTACTACAGGTAGTGGAGGAACGCTGTCCATACCGCAAGTAGCCGTTAGCGCACATCGTATTTTGTTTACTGCGAATAGTACTCCGGTCAACAACGCTACGTATACTTTTACTTGGCACTGTGTGGGATTCTAATGACGACACAAACTGTTAATGCATGTTTCTCTTTTAAACTTGATTGCTGCTACCCCAATGCAGAAGTAATTCTGTGTCTTCAATCGTCAGCATTGCTAGCAGCTACTCCGTGCCCAGAGGATGCAGAACAAAGCCAAGATTTAGGAGAGCTTGGCTTCATAGAAGCTGTTCTGACTGGTTGCTTTCCGATAGGCAATAGCTGCGGTGCTACTTCACAGTGGCAATATGTTTTTTCTTATGACGATACTCTTTTAGCCGATCCAGAAGTCCCTCTTACGTCTGCAGATATTACTGGAGCGTTTTGTCAGGGCTGTTTGACTTCATGGATAAGTTCCGAAGTTGGGTCGGAAGTTTACTTAGAGACTGATGGAGAAGGAAATACTTATCTTGTTTCTCAACATGGTTGCAGATATCTTTTACCTGCCGGCGGTGGGGAAGGTGGGCTACCTCTTCTTGTTTCTGACTCTGATACAGTAAGCCTTTCTATTTCTGGCTCTCCTCAGCAGACTCTTTCTGCTTCGGTAATAGTTTCTCCGGCTCCAAATAACGCTCTTATTGCAGATAGCACTGGGTTATTTGTAGCCGAACCGCCAGCAGGACAAGATCCTTTAGCAGTAACTGATACTTCTAGTCTGGACCTAACGATTACAGCAGGCGTTGCTCAAGTTCTTTCTGGTGTTGTTAGAATTTCGGCTGATCCTGGGAATCTTCTTGAACTTCGTGCAGACGGTCTTTACGTAGCAGAAGGAACCCCTCCTCCTTCAACAGATACTGGAACTTCTACAGAAGATACAAGTTCTCAGATTGGAAATCCTGGAATGGGAATCCAATCTGTTAATAGTACTAGTATCCAAACCAACGCAGCGGGGAACAATCCTAATAATTATCCTCTCCCAACCGTAGCTTATCGTTCTCAGTGGGCTGATTTGGAGCCTACAGAAGGAGCTTATAACTTTACTTCGGTTATCGCGTTTTTCGATCAAGCATTAGCTGCGGGACAACTAGTTAACTATCGTGTATACGAGTCCGATCCTGGCAGCGGCTTTGGTCCTCCTCAGTATCTTTATAACTATGCCGGATGGAGGGCTACTCAAGATGACGGAGGAGCAACGGCTTTTTACTGGTGTTATTGGGGAAACTCGAGCGTTCAAAACGCGCATAACAATTTCCTTTTAGCTCTTGCAAATGCAATTGGAAATCATCCAGCTTTGGGAACAATCGATTGTGGATGGGGAGTGTACTCGGAAAATAACTATAGCGGGACGCACTATAATGGAACCAGTAATGGTTCGGTACCTGCAGTGTCTGTAGGAAGTGAGTTACCTAATCTATCGGTATCTGCTTACCAAGGGTTTTATCAGCGTTATAGAAACGCATTCCCTAGCCAAGTTCTTGTAACCTTTCCTGATACTCAGGGGAGTTTCGATTATCCGGTAGGAGCGTTAAATTTTGGTGTAAGAGCTGACGGGTGGGGGTACCGAAGTAATCCAGTTTCGTGTCCTGCAGCTGGGGTGCAAATGTGTACACTGTACCCAAATACATTTGTGTCTCCTGGGACGTATCCGAATGTTTGGCAACAGAGCAGAGTTGATCTTGAGACTTGGAATTTTATCTACTCTGGTTCCGGTTCATGGCTAACAAATGGGTGGGATTACACAAGCTCATTCCAGTGGGCGTGGCAGCAAGCACATGCATCTGAATTAAATATCAAGGGACGCTTTCAGCCAACAGGCGGCATGAAGACCGCAATGGAAGCAATGATGCTTAAGATCGGCTATCGCTATGTTTTAAGGTCTATTTCTCACTACGTAACAGGAAATGCAGGAACAAACGTTACTATTAACACTGTCTGGGAAAATGTTGGGTGTGCTCCTAACTATTTACCTTTTACAGTTATGTATCGTTTTGTCGGAGCTAGTTCAGGTTTAGTTTATAAGTACTCTTCGACTTCACAGGCAAAGTGGCTCCCAGGCGGGACTGTTTCCTATGCGCATTCTGTACCTTTGCCTACTTGGTTGGCCGCAGAAACTTACGATATCTACGCTGGGATAGGAGATCAAACACAAATCTATCCGACTATACAGCAAGCAAATAACGGAGATGACGGAAGGTTCTGGTACAGCTTAGGAACTCAGATGGGTATTGTTAATGCTAGCCCAACTACTGTGCCTACTACGGACTATGCGATTAGGTATGCATCTGCGAGCAGTCAGAAATCTACGAGTACGAGCCAGTCTTTTAGAGTTAACGGCACCGACTGGTCTATTGGCGTTAAGTTCAAGTTGGGCGCTCTAGGGACCACAAGAACCATTCTTGCTAAAGGTGGAGTAACTGCTGGCACTCAGGAATTTAGAATTTACTACAACACAGCTACTGGTGGAGTATCAGCTTCTTGGTCTAACGGAAGCACCATATTTACAGTTAATCACGCTACTACTTTGGTGATGAGTACTTTATATTCTGTAGTAGTTAAATTTAATAACACCACTAAAGTACTCTCCATAAGCTTAGATGGAGGTGCCTTTACTAACGGATCGGCTGGAACAGGAAATATTCCGGCAGGAAGTAACGTTATGACTGTTGGTGCTGACACAAGCGGAAACTACTTTACTGGAGATGTTACAGATTTGGCTATCTGGCTTGTTCAGGTATCTAACACTCAGAACACTGATTACGCTGCAGTAAGCGGAGGAGTGTCGCAGCCTGTTAGGTATTCCGAACTACTGAACTCCACTAAGTTCGGTATGCTTGAGTATTTTGATATGGCAAATGATGTAGGAAATCAGGTTGGAAGTAGGCGTGGATTAAGTTTAACACCTGCTAATAGCCCGATACGAGTAGCATTGAATTAATTTTTAAGGAGAACGTATATGCCATTTTTAGGACGAAATGCTTTAGATGACGCGAGTCTTTTCACAAGAGCCACAACTGCTTCAGGAGATGTGACTCTTCATGCAGGACTCGTTGTAGAAGGAAATATTACAGCGACAGGAACTATCGATGCTCCTATCGATTTGCCGAATAACACCTTCTTACAGGGAACTAATGCAGCAGGTACTGCTGATATTAATATTGTTCGGGTAGATGCGACTGACAATACGCAGACAGACGCGCCAACCGGCAAAGTGCATAAGAACACTGTTAACGATGTCGTTATTAGTTCTGATGATGTGAACGGAACTACGTTTGCTCTCGGTAAGACTATCAAGCTGACTGCTGGTGCAAATGCAAAAGCCGGAACAGTCACAGTTAATGGTGTTACTCCAGTAGCTGTAGCGACTACGGCTTTCTTAGCTGGATCTGTGGTGGTGTTTAGCCTAAAAACTATTGGCGGAACTGTCGGAGCAATTCCGCATATTGCTACTCCTACTGCAGGAACAGGATTCACAGTAGTAGCAACGGCATCGGATACCTCTGTTTATAACTGGGCAATTATTGAAACCGTGTAAGTTACGTTTTGAAAGTTTGAGATAAGGACATTTATGGCAGCTCCTGATGCATGCGATCCATGCGGAACCTGTATTCCACCGAACATGGACGAGAAGTGGTTTTGGCAAGCGCTGCTTAATACGCAGTGTGAGATCATCGCTGCTATCGAAGGCGGTGGAGGTATAGCTGACAACGTAAATGTGTTGTCGGTTATTCCTGGTGTAGGAGCTACTAACCTCGGAAAAGCAGAAGATGCCCCAGCCGCATCAGGAGACGTAGGTGTTGCTCAGCTAATTAAACGTACCGATACTCCTGCAGCGCAGACAGATACGGATGGGGATTACACAGTTCCTGTTGCTAACTCTTTTGGTGCTCAGCAAGTTAACATTGACTCTGGGTTTCAACGAGCGGCTGCAACAGGATTGTTGAAGCTAGAAGACGTTGCTTCTGCATCAGGTGACGCAGGCGTAGCAATATTACTTAAGCGTACCGATACGGCTGCAGCACAGACGGATACAACTGGAGATTACACTTTACCTGTTGCTAACTCTTTCGGTGCTCAGCAGATCAATATCGACTCAACTTTTCAAGCAACTGCAGCTACTGGGTTACTGAAATTAGAAGATGCGGCACACGCTTCAGGCGATGCTGGTGTTGCTGCATGGGGTGTAGCGAATACTGCTCTTGCAGCTTTCGGAGCTAACGGAGATTACACACCACACGCTACAAGCACAAAGGGAGTTGGTCTTCATACTATTGTTTACGACTCCGACATAGCCATAACTGCTACTCCTATTAAGTTAGAAGATGCAGCGTTTTCTAACGGCGACCCGATGCTGATGGCGGGAGCGGTTAATAACAGGTCGTATGGATCTTACAACTCTACAAATGGAGATGCCACACCTATATCTGTAGGGGATAGAGGAGTTGTTCTTACGACTCTCATGTATGATTCCAGCATGGGGGGAGGAAGTTGCGCCATTGTTCCTGAAGACCAAGCAATAAGTAACGGACAAGCTACGGTTCTAAACGGGTTTCAAAGGCAAGACACACCTACTGTAGACACAGATACATCAGGTGACTGCGCCTTAGCTAAGTCTAACTCTGTAGGTGCTCTTTACACTGAGCAAGCAAACCAAGTTGCAGTTCCTGCTCTTGGTACTCTTGGTTTTGCCGGTGTAACTACTACCTATGCAACGTTGCTTACTAATTCTGCTAAAGGATTGATTTTGTCTGTCGATAACAAGCTAGATAAGGATGTGTATATCTCAACGAACGGTTCTACTGACCATTATTTTGTAGCTGCTGGAGGATCTAAGATAATTGATTTTGGGTCTAACGGTAGATGGGTAGCTTCTAATATAAGTGTGAAGTCAATCGGAGCAAATGCCACCTCTGGAAATATTTATGCAACAGTAGTGAGCTAAAATGAGCGGTGTATCGGTAGCGAGTGGGATAGTTTTAGGTAGACTAAACTCGGCTAACTTTAATAGCACTGCCGATCAAGGCATCGCTACGAATTCCACGCGCTACATCATACGCCGAATTGTTGTACAAAATGCTTCTACTTCTTTGACAACGGCTGTCGGGGGTTTCTATGCAGCAGCATCAAAGACAACCGCCTTAGTTAGTGCTGCTCAAGTGTATACGGCACTTACTGCTTCTACTAAGTATATAGATGCAACATTGACTGCTCTTGTAGGTACGGACGTGAGAACAGAGGCTACGCTGTACTTTTCTTTGACAACGGGACAAGGCGGAGCAGCGACTGCTGATATTCTAATCATAGGGGATAGGTTGGATTAATGAGTCAATCAAAAATACCTCCTGTACTTGTTGCTCAGTATATAGAAGCTGAAGGGGATGATAGAGACACAGCTGCCCCATTAGTGTGGGATTTGATGAGTGTGAATTCTGCTATAGAAGACAGGTCGGTAGTACTTACGGAAGGTATTTTAGGAAGTGTGAAAGCATTTATTAACGATACAGGAGCAAAAATAACTCTATATACTAGTGCAGACGTACTACTTAATGGACTAGATTTTTCAACTTCAGGTTTAACGTTGCCAGACGGAGAAGGTTGTATTGTGTGGTGTGTAGATCAGTATAGTTGGTTTGGAGTGCAATGTTCAAGAAGTTCATAGTATATGAGTCAAGCTCCTTTTTTATGCGACAGAAATTACCAATATGTTAGTGCTACAGGATCTTCTTCAGGAACATCGCCAGAGGTACGTGGACCTGTTGTTGCTGTAGTTGGTGGTAGTGGAGGCTTTGGTATAGCGCTTCCATCATCATCTAATATGCTGGCTGGGTATACAATTTTTATTTACAATAACTCTGGGGCTACCATAACTATATACGTAAAGGGTGCTGATACTATAAATGGAGTTGGTTTTGTATCTTTAGATACAGATAGGGGAGCTGTTGTATCCACATTAGGAGGAAAGAACATCTGGTGGGGAGCTTCTGGCGCAGGAGTAGGTTTCCCGTGAGTGGATTAGGTTTAATATTTAATAGGTTTTTACCTTCAGCATCAGATATTACCGTTGCTGGTACAACTGTAGGAACAGCTACTACGTTAACAAATAAATCTATTTATATAATAGGAACTAGCGGAGGAGGACATTTTGCACGAGTAGCGACAGCTGCAAAAAGTGACGTTTACTTTATATACAATAAATCAGG
>CAZDIO010000111.1:0-2147 GCA_964505555.1 uncultured Bdellovibrionales bacterium | reverse complement strand
TTTTTTGGTTGTATCCACAGCCTATCAAAGCCAATAGATTCAGACTTACCCCCTAGCGCAGAAAAAAAAGTAACTGGGGAAAAGGTAAGTAAGGCAGACAGCGTTGTCGAGCCACTACGAAGTACGCCTCCGGTCAAGGTATCATCAGTTGGACTGATTCGATTTCCAGAAAGTCCTGCGTTTCAAAAAAATGCTTCAAACGATGCATTCGTTTTAGAAAGAGATGACTTAACGGTTCAATTCACTTTAGACCCAAGTCTTCAGGATAAAGCCCAACAGCTTTTGGAGCACTACAACGTGCCGTGGGGAGCGCTTGTAGCAATTGATCCAAAAACCGGGAAGGTGCTTTCCCTTGCTAGCTACTCTGGACGTGATCCGCATGCAGGCAATGTCGCGCTTCGTGCAAATTTTCCTGCGGCCTCATTATTTAAGCTGATAACATCAGCTGCAGCAATTGAAACAAATGGTTTGCAACCGTTTTCTCAGATTAAATACCGGGGAGGAGACTACACTCTAAACCCATATAATTACTACCCAGACACGCGACGAGATAAACGCAGTATGTCCTTTGAAGAAGCCCTTGGTCGCTCATGCAATCCCGCTTTTGCACGTATTGCTTTGCATTATCTTTCACCCTCCCTCCTTGAGCAGTATGCAATGAATTTTGGTTTTGGATCCGACTTCTCTTTTGAAATTCCTACAGAATCGAGTTCTTTTATCCTTCCAGGAGATACGTACCAAACAGCACGAACTGCGGCGGGATTTGGTGATGTAAGAATCAGCCCACTTCATGCTGCACTCATTACCGCAAGTATCGCCAATGATGGGGTGATGATGCGGCCATACATCGTGAATTCAGTTTCTGGAAGCGCAGGCAATGCGCTCTATAGGACAACACCTTTAGCACTTCGACAGGCCGTGCTTCCCTCGACGGCGAAGCAGTTGTTGCAGATGATGACCTACACCGTTACAAAGGGAACAGCACGCAAACACTTTCGGCGCTCCAGTAGTCACTCAGTGACGGAAATTGCGGCAAAAACTGGAACCTTACGTGGCGATAATCCTGAAGGGGTTTATCATTGGTTTGTTGCGGCTGCGCCTATTGAGAACCCAGAGATCGCAATTGCTGTGTTAGTGATCGATTCTGGTGAGGCACGGATTAATGGTAGCGGTATAGGACGGTATTTCCTAGATTACTTTTTTGGCAGTAAACATCTTAGTCCGGTGAAGGCTGTTCGGCTCTAATTTGGAGTAGCTAAGAGGATTTAAGTGTAGTTACCTACTGTTGTTCCTATCTAACTATTTGAAAACACTTTATCTTTCTTTAGTGGTATTTTACTAAAGTATTCTCGTACTCTGGACGATTAACCTTAACAGTAAACCCAAGTTACGGGTTTTAGTTTCAAGGATGAGCCTGACTCGTTATGGAAAACGGTACGGTTATACAAGCTACACTTGATCGCTCGACACCTCGAGAACAAGGAAGGCCGGTCCCGGTCCAGAGCAATTCAGTAGATACTGTTCAGATCTCCTCTCTAGCAGAAACTCCAGCTGTTGTCCGAGAAGAAGCTCCAGTACCCGTTCCTATCTCAGAGCCGACTTCAAATTCAGAAAAAAACCAGAAACTGAGCGAAAAAGAAATTAAAGCACTTGCCGTTGAGCTTGAACAATCGCTTCGAGAAACACAGGTTAAATTTGAAGTTTCAATTGTGGGTGAACAAACTTCTGGTCTTCGTTTTGTCGTGGTGGAAAAGGACACAGGAAAGGTAATCCGAGAATTTCCACCTGAAGACCTTCTCGGCGTAAAAGAAAGACGCCTCAACGCCCAAGAACACCTTGGTCGGTTGTTTGAGAAGACTGTTTAGAGATCACAGGTCTACGCAACTAATATCTTCAATTTGCCCTAGAAATTCTTAAACTTAGTCTTGCTAAAGAAAGTCTACCCTTCGCGTTTGTCCTAGGGGTATGGGCGTCTTACCCTCAATAAAATCTCCCCATAAACTCTTTCCCATAAACCTGTTCAGCAACAAGCCTATTATGCGCTCCACAAAGGACTCTCAGATTCTGAAACGAGTTACTTCCCCCGAGTCCCCGAGGAGTAATATGATCAAGATGAAGCCCCTTAGTTGCATTACATTTAACTCCAT
>CAZDIO010000110.1:0-8368 GCA_964505555.1 uncultured Bdellovibrionales bacterium | reverse complement strand
AACAAAACCTAGCGGACATTTTTTGTCCCCCCTAGGGGGGACTGATTTCCCAACCACTTCCGCTCATAATAGCCTTTTTCCCAGTTTCTATTTAATATGCAACCTTGTGGACAGATTTCAGGACGAGACACTTAGAGCAAGGCTAAGTTTAGTCTAAGGAGAGGTCGAAGTGAAAGCCTAAGTCCAAGAGTAAGAGGAAGGTTGTTTTTATGGCCAGAGATTCAGGGGGATTATGAAAGCAAAAGTAGTCGTAAAGTTGAAAGAAGAAGTTCCGGACTTTCAGGGTCGAGTTGTGGGGGAGAGGCTTGTGGAGATGGGGTTTGGGGAAGTTAAGGGAGTGCGGTTTTCTAAGATTGTGGAGCTTGAACTTGAGGCTGCGGATCGGGAGGCGGCAAAAGAAAGGGTTGAGAAGATGTGTCGAGAGCTTCTTTCAAGTTCGGTCAGTGAAGAGTTTGAGATAGAGTCTGTTGAGTGAAGATCGCTGTTGTAAAATATCCGGGATCACATGGGGCAGAGGATGTGCTTTCTGCATATTCTGCCATCTTAGGACGAGAGGCATATCTTGTTTGGCATCTTGAAGAGAGTCTTAAAAAACCTGATGCAGTGATTATTCCTGGAGGATTCTCCTTTGGGGATTATCTGCGGCCGGGAAGTCTTTCAAAAGTTTCCCCGATTTCTGGAGCGGTTAAAAAATTTGCACAAGATGGTGGACCCGTTCTTGGGATTGGAAATGGGTTTCAGATCCTTTGTGAGATGGGGATACTTCCTGGAGCGCTCCTTCCCAATAAGCAGGGGAGCTTTTTTTCGGGAGATGTGTATCTCTACGTTGAGAATACAAAAACGGCGTTTTTAAAAGACCGCACCCGTGGAGAGATATTACAACTTCCACTCGCATCGTATTGTGGTTGTTACTTTGCTGATCGGCGCACCCTTAAAGGGCTTGAAGATAAAGGGCAGATAGCGTTTCGGTACTGTACAAAGGATGGCGATCTCGATGTGCCCGATAATGTAAACGGCTCATTTCTTGGGATCGCTGGGGTGGTGAATCGAAATGAGAACGTTCTTGGCTTAATGGCGCATCCTGAGCGGGCTGTTGAGGAGAGTTTTGGGGGAGTTTGTGGGAAGCTGATTTTGGAGGGAGTGTTTGCTTCTTAGAGTCCTTGTGACTTAGGTGTAGTAAGAATCTCTTTGGTTGAAACTTTTATCTATTTTTATTGAACACAGAGTTTCACAGGGTTACACAGAGTAAAAAAAGCTTTTTAGATTAAGCCTCTAATAAAATAAACAGACAACCTTCCTGTCGTTGCGAGCCGGGAGGCCCGGCCGCCGGGCGAAGCGAAGCAATCTCGAACTCTCATTGGTGATATGAGATTGCTTCGCTTCGCTCGCAACGACAAGGAGGGGTCATTTTATTAAATATTTTTACTCTGTGTAACCCTGTGAAACTCTGTGTTCAATTTCATACCTACCAAACTTTAGATAATTTCGATTAAAAATTAAGTGGCTAAACGAAACCACCAAAACAATATTTTGTTGTCCTTTCATCTGTTCCTAGACCCCCTTGTTCCCAACCGTGAAGAGGGGGTCGTACACCGCATCATCTACGTTCCAGCTCGATATTTTGCCGACTGCTTTTCGGCCTCGATGCAAGGGCGAAATTCCTCGGTTAGAGCCTCGAGCGCTGAACTTTCAGCATCCCCCTGATCTTTTCGCTCAGTAACGACCTCCGCGAAAATGAAGAGAGCTTCATCATTTTTCCCAAGAAGCGGAAGTAACTGTCGAAGCCTTTCGACCGGCCACATTTTGAATGCGAGTTCCATAATGTGATCCAGTGCTTCAGGGTTCAGCGCTTGACTGGAAGCATAACGTTCCAACCAGGTACCAGGATCCCCATTGGGAGATCCGGCTTTTTGAATCGCATCCCAAAAGGAACTCAAATGACTGACATGCCGGTGATCCATGCAAACCCCTCCTCAAAAGAAAGTTCTCTATTTCTACCCGCGACCGATTCAACTACTCATCAAGAAACTAAATAGGTCGCAGGGAGAGAGGACTCTACCCATATCGAAACAGATTTTTATCAATAACGAAGGAACATCTCAGGACTTCAATGAAACAGAGAAAAATAAAATAAAAAAACCTTAAAAGTTCCGTTTAGCCCTTCTTTGATATCAATGTTGTCGGGAATTGTAAAGTGAGACTCTTCTCACATGTTCGGTAACTAGCTAAAATTCCAATAGTTTTTACCGACTGAGAAGGCCGCCAGCAACCGCAAAGGCGGTGTTTATCGCAGCAAGTCTTACGCTTGAGCGATAGATCGCTTCATCAACAACCTCCTTATTCATAAATGCGGTAGCAAGCCTTGGTGCTGGAAATTGGGTCAGTGCCATAAAGAGAAGAGAGAGGGGAAAGAGACCGAGGGGGATCAGCATAATTATCAGACAGGGGATCGCCATCAAAAATATCGTGTAGAGGCGAGCGGGAAAACCGGGAAATGTCGCTGAGGAGGAGGAGAGTTTTTTTCTACGGAGTTTTTCACCAAAAGCGATGAGTCGCTCAACAAACGGAGAAAGTTCGTCTCGAGTGAGTGAGCGCTTATATCCACGACGTTCAAAAATAGAAGCATATTGAGCGATGAGTGATGCGGAGAGGATCGAACCACTGACAAATCCAAGGACCGAGGTAGAGAGAATCAACTTCTCGCTCTGACTAAAAACACCAAGAATGGCAAGAAGGGACATTGATACAATCGCCATCATGCAGTGAAGAAGGAGCATAAAGATACTTTTTGGAACTGTTCCTCGCAGTACTCCGGTAAAGATCACTACGGCTCCCAGAAGAAACGTAGTAATGACAGAATGGGTTACATAATAATGACCGCCTAAGAGAATTAATTCTAGGATGGCAAAACTAAAAAGCTTGGCGTGGTTTAAGCTCTCTTCTCCTTTATTTAAAAACGAAGCGCCCAGGTAGTGGGCGACAATTAACGGAAAAAGAAGCAGCGAAAACTGAAGCATCGCTGGTTCAATCAACCCAGCAGCGGTTATCGATCCAACGACAAGGGGCGCAAAGAATATCGAGCTAAACCAGGGATCTTCATGACTGGGTAAATGCTTTGTTGGAATGTTCGTCCCGTTCTGGGATGGCTTTTTTTTCTTTTGCTTGATCGGTTGTTTTTTTGATTTTCCCATTGGGGAATGTCAGTGAGTTGATCGGTTAATTTGTGTGGTGAAGTTCGGTATTAAGTTCGATCGCTTTTTTATTTGGCAGCGCCTCTACTGCGCCACTCAGGGAGTTTCTTCGAAATAAAAGATTTGGGGTAAACGCAAGCTCGCTTGCTTTTATTGTTTTTTTCATCTTTCCTGCACCATCACAAAGGTGAACCTTCGTTGCTGCTGTGAGATAGAGACCTGCTTCAATGATGCAGTTATCTCCAAGAGGGATCCCCGTTCCTGCATTTGCACCGATGAGGCACTTCTTTCCTACAGAGATCTTGACCTCATTTCCCCCAGAAAGGGTACCCATGGTCGATGATCCACCACCAAGATCAGAGCCACTGCCAACAAAAACTCCCGCCGAGATTCTTCCTTCGACCATGTTTGGACCTTCAGTGCCGGCATTAAAGTTTACAAATCCTTCATGCATGACCGTTGTTCCTTCTCCGAGATAGGCACCTAAACGTACCCGCGCACCATCGGCGATACGTACTTTACTTGGGGCAAGGTAGTTTGTGAGCTTTGGAAATTTATCGAGACTATAAACTTCGAGGTGATGACCGGAAAGACGCGCCTCGAGGATACGCGCAGAAAGCTCCTCTGGATCAATCGCCCCTTCGCTCGTCCAGGCAACGGTAGGAAGCACTGAAAAGATATTGTTAAGATCGATCTGGTTTGGACTTACCAAGCAGTGAGAGAGAAGTGATAACTTAAGATACGCTTCTTCTGTATTTTTAGGAGGAAGATCTTCAGTAAGGATGGTAACAAGAATTTTACCTGAGCTTTTTTCAGCGCGCAGGATCTGTTCTTCAAAAGACCGATCCTCTCTTTCAAGGAAGCTACAGAATGAGAGCGCTTCTTTACACTTTGCTGCAGTGAGAACATAGGAGTTGTTTCCAGAAAGATGCGAAAATAGATGATAAAAGATCGCTGCGAATGGAAAATCACTCTGAAAGTGTGGAGTGGGATAAAAGACCTCAAGCAGATTTTCCTTGCCACTAACAGTCCCAACTCCGACTCCGAAGGCAAGTGGTTTCTTACAACCTCTTTGAGCGAAAACCTCCTCGACAAAGGTCTGAAATTGATCTTTAGTGATTGTTTGCGTCATACTTTCTTTACCTTGATATCAAAGGGTAATACCATGAAAGAGGAGCATCTGTCATTGCAACTGAAGAAGGAGCATGGACAATTTAGAAAAAAACACTGTGGTTCAATTTGCAGGAGAGCTAATTGCTTGTCCATCGATCACCCCCGATAGGAGCAAGGCACAAGCGATCATCGCTCAGCGACTTGAACCGCTCGGATTTAAGATCGTTCCCCTAGAAAAAAACGGGGTGAAAAGTCTGTGGGCAGAGTTTGGAACCACAGGACCAAAAAACTCAGCACCACTTCTTGTTTTTTCCGGGCATACCGATGTGGTACCCCCAGGAGAGGAGAATCTTTGGAGCTCGCCTCCATTTGAGCCAACCATTCGAAGCGAAAAGCTCTATGGGCGAGGAGCCGCAGATATGAAAGGCAATATCGCTTCTGCGGTTATCGCCATTGAGAAATTGATTCAAACGCAAAAAAAAATTCCATTTCGAATTGGAGTTGCCATTGCGGGAGATGAGGAGGGGGATCTAAATCACGGCACAAGTGATCTCCTCCAGATGCTTCAGGAGCAGGGAACAAAGATTGATTATTGTATCGTGTGTGAGCCCTCTTCTGTTACGGCTGTTGGAGACACGATTAAAGTTGGTCGAAGGGGATCTCTAACTGGGAAACTTCGAATCAACGGAGTTCAGGGTCATGCGGCATACCCCACACTTGCAAAAAATGCTTTTCATATCGCCCTTAAACCCCTTGAGGAGTTGTGTGCCAGGGAGTGGGATCGGGGGAGTGAGGGTTTCTCACCAACAACATTTCAGATTACAAACGTCATGGCGGGAACAGGTGCAGCAAACGTTATTCCCGGAAGTTGTGAGGTGACGTTTAATTTTCGTTTTCAGCCTGAACTTACCCCAGAGAGTATTCAGAACGTAGTTCGCGAGGTATTTGATCGTTATCAACTTAACTATGAGATCTCCTGGCTCCTTGGAGCAAAACCGTTTCTTGCAAAGAACGGAAAGCTTGTTTCCTTGGTTCAGGAGGTGATCAAAAACGAGTTAAATATCTCCCCCCAGCTTTCAACCGGAGGAGGGACCTCAGACGCACGATTTTTTGCTGAAATCGGTATTGAGGTGGTGGAGCTTGGTTTACTAAGCCACTCCATTCATCAGATAGATGAGCACGTGAAGCTTTCTGACCTTGAAACACTGACCACGGTATACCACAAGATTCTTGAGTGTTTTTCTGAAGCTAATCAAGATTAATCTTTTTTAGTTGTGGTAGCATCTTAAGTATTTAGGACGGCTTTTCCTGGTTTCAATGGACGATACAATCATACACATCGCTGGTCACGGCTTCTTTATTCCTGGGCATGCGATCCAGATATTTCTTGCTGGGTTTTTTGGTTTCATCATCGGTTGTGAACGGGCCTGGAGAGGAAAAGCGGCATCAATTAAGACCTTCTCCGCGCTCTGTGTGGGAAGCTGCGTCTTTACCATTCTCTCCTATGAAGGTGCGGGACGAGGAACCAGTGATCATTATGATATTACCCGAATTGCCGCACAGATCGTTACCGGAGTAGGATTTATCGGTGGTGGGGTGATTTTTAAAACGGCAGATCGTGTCGAAGGTATTACCACCGCAGCGCTTGCGTGGATGGCCGCGGCGATGGGGATGGCGATCGGTTTTGGTCGGGTGGAGTTGGTGATCTGGACGTTTATAATCGGTGCTCTTTTTCACTCACTTTCGTATCTCCTTCATTATTTAATCTTTGTTGAAAGAACGAAGAAGAAAAACGGCGTTCATCGCCGCACCCCGCCAGCGAGTATCGAGGGAGAGCCTCTTTAATCGACAAATTCCTTACTGAGCTCTTTTGCTTTCTCAAGCTGCTCATCGTTTAATTGTAAGCGAAATTTCAATTGGGTAAGGAATTTTGTTTCATCCTTGTCTAAATTCTGATCAGCACGAATTACCGTATATGCCATCGCAAGAATTTTCGTGCGCTGTTCGTCGCTAAAGTTCGAGTTAATCAACGCTACAAATTCATCGATTTTTTTTCCATCACGAGCGAGATCTGCCACTTCAAGTAAATCAAGAACCTCTTCTTCGCTTAATTGAAACTCTGTTTGCATCGTTTGAAACACAGCCCGTGTTTCTTCCGGGGCATAATCACTATCAGCGCCCGCAACTTCAAGGAGTAAGACCCCTGTTGCCGTAAGCACATTTCGCTGGGTGGGCATTCCTTTTGCGTCGATATCAAGAAGGGTCTCACCTCGAAAAAATTCCTTTATCCGTTTAAACATAGCTACCTCAGGGGGAATAATTGCTTCGTTGATACAGCTCACTGATGCGACGTTTATAGGAACCAACTCTTCAGAAAAGGCATAATACGTAAGTGCATTTAAGTCAAAAAGTGTGAATATTGAAAACAAGTGAAAGGTTAAGGTTTTTCCTGACAAAAACAGCACTCTTCCATTATAGTATTTAAGCGTTTGGCAATATGGAACAAGGCTATGCTTCGACGGCTTGGGTTAATAGATCTTTTTGGGTTGATTATTGGTGGGGTGTTGATTTTTGTCACCGACACCTTTGTAGGCGATCCCGGAGTAGGATGGCACCTAAAGACGGGAGAGCTGATTAGTGCCACTCATCAGGTTCCTCAGGTAGATCCGTTTCTTTTTCGAGTTGAAGGACAACGTTGGATCTCAAATCAATGGCTTGCCGACCTCTTTTTTTGGAAGATCTATCAGTGCGGTGGGTTTCCCCTTCTCCACGTAGCGCTCGTAGGCGTCATTTTGATTATTTATGTTTTTATTCTGGGACCCCTTCTTTCTGAAGTGAGGGATCATGCAAGCGGTGCGTTTCTTGTTATCTTTCTTGCAAGCATGCTTGGTTCCGTTCAGTGGACCCTTCGGCCAGTGGTGTTCTCCTTTTTGTTGTTTTCAATAGTGTATTGCCTTCTCTATCGATGGCAGGAATTTTCGCAGAAAGAGTTTGTTTATAAATCAAAACGAATGCTTCCTGTTTTTTTTGGAATTTTTGTACTCTGGAGCAATCTTCACCCTGGATTTCCTCTTGGGTTTATGCTCATCGGTTTAGCCCTTTTTTCGATTATCTTTGAAAAACGTTTCCGAGGGGAAGAAAAGATTAAACGACTCCTTTGGGGAGGAGGCATCGCTTTTGTTTCTTTTGTAGCGACCGTTATTAATCCTTACGGTTTGGAGCTCCACCGAAACATTTTGGGGTTAGTGGGAGATCCTTATTTTATGAACTTAAATACGGAGTGGTTCAGCGTTGATTTTTATTCAATAAGTTTTTATCCATTTTTAGCAGCGATCACCATTCTTCTTTTATCTTCTCAATTCAAGAGGCATTCAAAGTTTAATACATTTGAGCTTCTTGTAGCCGGACTATTTTTATTTTTAGCAATTGAGCAACGTCGATATATCCCATTTTTTGGTGTTGTCTCTGCGGTGATATTTTTAAAATGTATTCCGACTATGAAAGGTGGAACCACTCTTCAGCGGGCACTAGAGAATATCTCCAGAAAAGATCGTCTTTCTTCACGTGGTGCTTACACAGCGTTTCTTTGGGGAGCGGTGCTCCTCTTTTGTTTCAGCACCGGAAGAATTCCATTTCGAACGATTGAAGAGGTGGGGTTTCGAAAGACGTTTCCAAAAGAGGCTGTTACTCAAATAAAGGAGGATGGAAGTAAGGGGAGGATTTTTCATACCCCTGACTGGGGAGGCTATATAACCTGGACGCTCTGGCCCACACAAAAAGCGTTTGCCGATGATCGAAACGAACTAAATGGCCAAGAAGTTTATGAGGAATATTTTTCTGTTTCATTATTAAAAAAAGAGTGGCGAGAGATTCTTCAGAAATATGATTTTAAGTGGATCATTACCCACCCTCAAACCCCACTTGCGGTGGCGCTTTCTGATTCTAAGGAGGGAGGATGGAGAGAGTTTTTTAGAAAAGAGGATGTTGTGGTGTTTAAGAGAGGGGAGTTGGAGCAGATGATAGAAGCAAAATGAATATCTCGCACCTGTCGTTGCGAGCCGGGA
>CAZDIO010000109.1:0-4136 GCA_964505555.1 uncultured Bdellovibrionales bacterium | reverse complement strand
CTGAAACCGTTAGCTAACAAGCAGACAGGGCTTCAACGCAAGTTGGGGTGATGTCGTGCCTATTGAAGAATGAGCCAGCGAGTTTTTGGCGGCTGCAAGGTTAACCAATGTGAGTTGGGAAGCCGCAGCGAAAGCGAGTCTGAATAGGGCGATTCAGTAGCTGTCAAAAGACCCGAAACTAAGTGAGCTAACCATGAACAGGGTGAACCTTGTCGAAAGACAGGGGGAGGCCCGTACTCGTAGTCGGTGAAATGACTTGGGATGATTTGTGGTTAGTGGTAATATGCCTATCGAACTTAGAGATAGCTGGTTCTCCCCGAGATATATTTAGGTATAGCCTTTTCGAGTAAGGTGAGGGGTAGAGCACTGGATAGTCTCAGGAGCCTTTGGTAACTGAGATTAACCAAACTCCGAATACTCACTGTTAAAATCGAAAGGAGTCAGACTTGCTCGGATAAGCGAGTATGGTCGAAAGGGAAACAGCCCAGACTCCCAGCTAAGGTCTCCAAATTATTGTTAAGTGGTAAAGGTTGTGAGATTTCAAAGACAGACGGGAAGTTGGCTTAGAAGCAGCCACCTTTTAAAGAAAGCGTAACAGCTCACCGTAATATACTCCGATTCGTCGGAGTATGAGATCTTGCGCCGAAAATGATCGAGGCTCAAACAATATACCGAAGCTGGAGGTGGTTTCAATATTTATATTGAGGTCGCGGTAGGGGAGCTTTCTGTATGCACTGAAGCAGTTACTGTAAGGTGCTGTGGAGCGTACAGAAGTGAGAATGCTGGCATGAGTAGCGTATACTCCAGATGAAAATTCTGGATGCCGAAAATCCAAGGTTTCCTCAGCAACGTACATCGGCTGAGGGTTAGTCGGATCTAAGGGTCCTGCCGAAAGGCGGATCTCGATGTACAAGGCGTTAATATTCGTCTACCAAGTATAGTGCGTTATTACCACAAGGGTGACGAAGTATGATAAACAGTGCCTCCTATATGGGGGTTTAAGCAGTTACGCAAGGAGCTGTGAATACAACTCTGACGCAAGTCGGGGGAGATTGTCGATTTATGCTTCCGGGAAAAGCCGTTATGGGAGTGCTATATTTGTCCGTACCGCAAACCGACACAGGTGGATTGGTCGAGTAGACTAAGGCAATCGAGTAAGGGTGGTTCAAGGAACTCGGCAAACAAGCTGGATGTAACTTAGGGATATGTCCTCCCTGTATCGAGAGATATAGGGCGCAGCAAATGACTTTCAACTGACTGTTTAGCAAAAACACAGCTCCCTGCAAACCGGAAACGGGAAGTATAGGGGGTGAGGCCTGTCCAGTGCCGGTAAGTTAAGAATTGGGGTTGAGTCCGATTTATTTCGGACAAGGCTCTGATTTAAGCTCCGGTGAACGACAGCGGTAACTCTGACCGTTCTAAGGTAGCGTAGCCCCTTGTCGGGTAAGTTCCGACCTGCATGAATGGCTTAACAAGTTGAAAACTGTCTTGAACTACTGCTCGGCGAAATTGAAATGGCTGTGAAGATGCGGCCTTCCTGCACCTGGACAAGAAGACCCCGGGAGCTTTACTGAAATTTATTATTGATAAGAGGCTTTTAACTGTTTAGCGTAGGAGGGAGACTTCGGTCACCAATGAAACACCTCTCTTTAAAAGCTTTTAGTCTGACCTCGCTTTGCGGGGGACAGTAGTAGATGGTCAGTTTAACTGGGGCGGTTTCCTCCAAAATAGTAACGGAGGAGCGCAAAGGTCGGCTTATTCCGGATGGAAATCGGAATGTATGTGTAAACGCAAAAGCCGGCTTAACTGTGAGGGATACATCCCGATCAGATTCGAAAGAAGGCGTTAGTGATCCCCCGATCGGCTATGATTGCCGGCGGGGCTTAACGGATAAAAGCTACCCCGGGGATAACAGGCTTGTCTCCCCTGAGAGTTCATATCGACGGGGAGGTTCGGCACCTCGATGTCGGCTCACCGTATCCTGGGGCCGTAGCAGGTCCCAAGGGTTGGTCTGTTCGCCCATTAAAACGGTACGCGAGCTGGGTTCAGAGCGTCGTGAGACAGCTCGGACTCTATCCGGTGCAGGCGATTGGAATTTTGAGAGGGCTCTTCTCTAGTACGAGAGGACCGAGAAGAGGGAATCCCTGGTGTACCAGTTGTCCTAAAAGGGCAGCGCTGGGTAGCTATATTCCTATGAGATAAATACTGAAAGCATCTCAAGTATGAAGCTTACCTCAAGATTAGAATTCCTTATTAGTCCCCCAGGAGATTACTGGGTTGATAGGCGCACGGTGTAAGAACAGTAATGTTTTTAGCCCATGCGTACTAATGGACGACTATAATATTCCGCAAATAAATTCTTAATGTAGATTGAATTAATGTAGAAAAGTATCTAGGCTCGACACAATAATTATTCTTTAACCTTCTTGTCTTATACTTCGAAATACGTTATTATTTTGACTTGTAAACATGAATCTAGTTATTGTCGAGTCGCCTGCAAAGGCAAAAACCATTGAAAAAATTCTAGGAAAGGACTACATTGTTCGTTCTTCCTATGGCCACGTGAGAGATCTCGCGAAAGATGGCTATAAAAATACCGGTGTTGAAATTGACAACGGTTATCTTCCACACTATATCGTTCCTGACGCAAAGAAAAAAGCGGTTTCTGAGCTTAAAAAGCTTGTGAAGACGCACGATAAAATTATTCTTGCAACGGATGAGGATAGAGAAGGAGAAGCCATTTCATGGCACTTAAAAGAAGTATTAGATCTACCAGATAAGAAGATTTCCCGAATTACGTTCACTGAGATTACTCCGCCTGCTATTAAAGCAGCAATGGAAAACCCCAGAACGATTGACGTAGCACTTGTTGATGCACAACAAGCTCGCAGAGTTCTTGATCGCCTCTTTGGCTTTGAGCTATCAGGGCTTTTGTGGAAAAAGGTGCGCGGAAAGCTATCTGCTGGTCGTGTGCAATCTGTTGCCGTTAAGCTTGTTGTAGAGCGTGAAAGGCAAATTGCAAGTTTTATACCAGCAGAACAATATAAGGTTACTGGTGTCTTTAATACTGTTAAAGCTGATGCGCATTTTCCTGCAGAGCTGAATGAGACTCTAAAAGATTTGGCTAGTGCAAAGAAATTCTTGAAAGATTGTACAGATGCGACATTTACGATTGCATCGATAAAACAGTCCCCTTCAACACGAAAACCCCCCGCTCCTTTTACGACCTCAATGTTACAACAGGTTGCAGCGCAACGATTAGGCTTCTCAGTTAAAAGAACTATGTCTACAGCGCAAAAGTTGTATGAGCAGGGTTTTATTACGTATATGAGAACAGACTCGATCAGCATAAGTAATATTGCGCTGGCATCAATTGCACAATATGTTGAAGGCACATATGGAAAAGAGTATCTTACTGTGCGCAATTTTAAGAGTAAATCAAAGCTCGCACAGGAGGCACATGAAGCGATACGACCGTCTTATATAGATAAAGAGCATGTATCGCAGAATAGAGATGAGCAAAAATTATATGAACTTATTCGACTGAGAACACTTGGCTCACAAATGGCTGATGCCAAAGTAGATAAGACAGATGTAAAAATAGAGATATCGAAGAGTTCTCATTATTTTGAGGCTCATGGTGAGGTAATTATTTTTGACGGCTTTATGAAGTTGTATAAAAATACTTCTCAAAGTCTTGAAGATGTTATTCTTCCGGTTTTGGAAGAGGGCAAACAGGTTTCATATAAAGAAATCCAAGTTTTGCAGAGATTTTCAAAGCCATTGGCTCGTTTTACAGAAGCGACACTTGTAAAAAAACTAGAGGAACTTGGCATTGGAAGGCCATCAACATATGCGCCAACAATTGAAAAGATAACATCTCCAACAAGAGGCTACGTTTCAAAAGAAACAAGAGAAGGAACACCTACAGATTTCATAAAGCTTACTTTAGCTAAAGGCAAAGTAACAGAGGGTGTGGTAAATGAAATAACAGGTGCACAGAAAAATAAGCTTTTTGCTAATGATATGGGGCTTGTTGTGACAGACTTTCTCGACGAAAACTTTGATGAAATTATGCAATATTCATTTACTGCTGAAGTGGAGGATAACCTAGATGAAATTGCTAATGGAAAGCA
>CAZDIO010000108.1:0-6430 GCA_964505555.1 uncultured Bdellovibrionales bacterium | reverse complement strand
CGTGGCGAGCTACGCCAACCAATCTAATATAACAAATTTTTTTTCGTTTTGGCTGCGCCCCCCTCCCAACGACAGGCCGTTTGATTTTGCAAAGTGTTAGATTGTCTTCTGCTGAACTTACTACGTAGCGTTCTTGATCATTTCAATCTCCTTCCAATAGCGCTGAACACTATTTTGAAGAGAGAACTTTTCTGCGGCGTCTTTCTTTCCGCCTTGGATTAGACGTTCTCGTAAGTCGGGATCTTCAAGAATTAGAGAAACGGCTTTACAAAGATCTCCATCTTTTTCACCATCAAATACCACTGCATTTTGCTTGTGTTCTACCTGCTCGCTCAATCCAAAAACGTTTGTCGTAGCAAGAGGCACCCCATAGGCAAACGCTTCAAGGGAAACTAGTGGGGCAGACTCCTCTCGAGAAGCGATCACTAAAACATCTGAAGCGATATAGTACGGCTCAACATGAGGAGTTTCAGGAATAAATCGCACCTCTGCTTCTAATCCATACTCTTTAACAAGGAGACGAAGCTCATTTAGAAAATCGATCTCTCGAGCCCCGACGATATAAAACAAAAAGGCTTTCTCTGGATTCTTTGCTTTAAGGTATTTCATCTCGCGAAGAAAGATATCTTGACCCTTTCTCCGTGTCGTTGTGCCAATAATTGAAATCACGGTGGTTTCAAGAGGTATATGAAGTTCGCTTCTTGCCATCTCCTTTGAGAGTTTGTCTCGCTTGCTCTCAATCTCACTAAGGTCAACTCCATTGGGAATAACCACACCGGGAGATTCTAGATACTGAGAAAAAAGTGCTTCCGTGCTCTTTGCCACAAAGACACAGCGGTTAACTTCAGAAAGCCGTTGAAGAAATCTGATTTTCAAACGCGGATCGATCTCATAAAAAGTATCAAGTGGGGGCACACTTTCATGGATAATCCACAGCGCAGGAACTCCATGAAGCTTGGCGATATCAACTCCCCAGAAAGAATCAATGACATTGGCAACAACAAGATGAGGGGAGAGCTTTTTAAAGATCTCAGAAAGAATTCTCAACCCCTGAAAATATCTCTCCCAACTTTGATTAAAAACATCAAGCTCAGGAATAACAACAACCCGAACTCCCATCTCCTCGAGCACCTGCCGCAACGCTCCATCTCGCGGGGAAACAACAACCATCTGAGGAGCTCTTTCAGCATTCAATGCCTTTGCTCGAATTACTTCAGCAAGCACCTTCGGTGCTCCTTCAACGAGAGAGAGGTTGTGCGTTGCAAAAAGAAGTGCTGGCGCGCCTTTCAAGCTCCTTTCTTTTACCGATCTTGGCACACCTCTTCTTATGCCAATTCTCGTAAGAAACGAAAGAATCGTTACTCCTACTTTTTCAAAGATATTTCTGTAATAAAAATACCTCTTACAGAGCATGCCGATTTTGTTTTGGAGATGCCTTGGGGAAAGAATTCGTCGTTTGTTTTCTGAAACAATTTCTATAAGGGGAGTTCCATTAAATCTTCCAAGAACAAGGGGATGAAGAGTGATTTCAAATCCGTAATTTTGATCATTGGTAGAGTAAAGACGCTCTAGTTCGATATCGGGTCTTTTTAGAAAGGTAATATTTACCCCGGAAACACCAGGACCGATTTCCAGAGTTTTTCGAAACCCACGAAGAAAAAATCGGGGGGTCTCTAACTCTGTAGTAAAAAACCACCCACTTATAGAGATTGCGCCTTCTGGAGATTGCTTGACTCTCTCAATCTCTCCCTCAAGGACCGGGGATCGATCCTTCGTAGGCTCCCATCGAAAATCAGAAGCCTCAAGGATTTTTTCAAACCCAGAAAGGTAGCGACATACTGCATGCGCACGAAACACGGAACTTGAAGGGCGAAGAGATTTTTTTAGTTCGCTTCGAAAGAGGGTTTTAGAAAATACACACGCTTTTGATTCTTCCGTATCTGGAAATGAGAGCGCGATCTCTGGGCTCCAGATATGGGTCTTTGCAACACCGGCAGAGGAGCCATTAATAAAGATCTCTACCTCTTTTACGGGATCCCCTTTTTTAACAGCCCAACCTTGTAACACCATGAACTCAGAACAAACGTTTGCAAGCTGAGGAAAGAGAAACCCTCCATACGCCTCCTTCCAGACTTTTCGTGGGGGAAGTGCGATCTCCACACTGTTTGAAACACTGGTTTGGGCACCATCTTGAAATATCAGCGTCAGGAAGCACCGTTTTGTTTCCTCACCATCTGCGGGAATAAGCGCCTCTACATTTAAGACCCCCGATACAACGAATCTTCTCCTGGATGGTTCACCGTGCAAGTCCTCAACAGGGAGCTCTTGAGGAGCAATCTCAATTGATTCAAGGTAGGCGAATTCAGAATTTCTCTTTGTCGAAACGATCTCTCCACTAACGGCGCTTAGTTGACGAAGCTGTGATGATTGATCGCCTAGAACCTCAACAACAACATTAACGTTAAATCTCTGATTGAACTCTTCAGGAGCTTCCTCCCCTGAAAACTCAAACCACCCTTTTAATGGCACCAGCGGTGAGAGCCTTGTTGAGGGATGACACGGTTCATCAAGACGGCAAAGGAGAGAGAGCCGTTTGGTTGTGGAGTGCTCAGAAAAATTTAAAGCAACGTTTTCTTTAGCCACTGTTTTTTAAACACTTTGAGTCCTTTGTTATTGAAAACAAATAAACCTTTCTGATTATTAAGTCTAGATCCGTTCCATTTTAGACATAGCAGGCATTCTCTGTGAGATTGCTTCGCGGAGTTTACCCAGAGCGTAGCGTGGGGCTCGCTACGACAGGGTGGAGCACTAAACAGTTAAAGCTAATATTACTAACGCTTTCTTGCTTTTACGATTACCCGGAGAGGAGCGGGATAGCCTTCGATGGTTTTGGTAATATCACTGGGCATGAGAAAATCCTTCAAACTCTCCCCCGGAGAGTAACGGGTAGATCGTTGCTCCTCAGTTGTCAGCACGATCTCAGATACTACCTCAACTTCTACAAACCCCACTCGCTCAAGCCAAGAAACCAAGCATGAAGTCGTTGGAACAAAATAAACATTTCTTGCCTTTCCATAACGATCTTTTGGCACCAGAGCCACTGACTCTTTGCCAGTAATTGCCTGACTCTCAAGAATAATCTGTCCACCAGATTGTAGTCCTTCCTGCATCTGCTTGAGAAACTCAAATGGGTTTCTTTGGTGGTAGATAATTCCCATGCAGAGAACTGCCTCAAAGAAATTTGGAAAAAGCGTTAGATGCTCTCCGCCAATCGGCAAAAAAGAGAGCCGAAGATCTTGGAGATATCTCTGAAGAAGTTGAAAACTATAGTAGCACCGCACTGAGGGTTCAAACCCGACGACAAGCTCCGGCTCTTCTACCAATGAACGAAACATATAATACCCGGTGCTACACCCGATATCAGCAACTTTTTTTCCAGAGAGCGAATCAAGATGTGGCAGAACTCGAGACCATTTCAGGTCACTTCTCCATTCAGCATCAATCTCCACTCCAAAGAGAGAAAAGGGACCTTTCCTCCAAGGGATCAGCGCCTCGATAATACTTTCAAGTATTTCGTGATCTTCCTCTTTGAGCTCTCCTTTTTCTCCAATGATTACTGAGGCCTTTGATAACAAAGAGCGCTTTGCAACAAAGTTCGGTAGCAAAGTAAAAAGCTCTTGCACCTTTCCCCAGGGCTCATTTGAAAACGCATTGAGCGCGCGAGCACGAACGTCACAGATCTCGGGGTACTTGATAAATGATTGATATTCGGCAAGAATATCTTTTATTTCTTCGGACATGAGCGCTTTAAAGATTTACACCTCTATGAATAACACCGCACAGAAAGACACGCTTTTTTCTCAACCGATTGAACAGATCAAAGACTTTGTCTTCGATGAGTCAGTAGCAAGTGTCTTTGATGATATGATTAACCGTTCAGTCCCTGATTATCAAGCGGTTCAGGAGAAAGTTACGGCGATCGCTCTAAACGCTTTTCAAAAGAACTCAAATATTTACGACCTTGGATGCTCAACAGGAAACACGCTTGTTGAGCTTTTACAAAAGATCACCGATACAACTGTTTCTTTTATTGGCGTTGACAACTCAAGTCCAATGCTTGAAAAATGTCGCGCAAAGCTCGATACTTGTGGTTTTATGAAGCGTACAGAGCTCCTTGAAAACGATATCGATCGTATCGAAATTCAAAATGCCTCCGTAATCATCATGAACTACACTCTACAATTTATTCCTAAAGAGCGACGGCATGAGGTGCTTACCAATATGTATCGTGGGTTAAACCCAAGAGGAGTGTTACTGATAACGGAGAAGATTCGTTATGCCGATCCGATCTTTCAAGATTTTTTCACTAAAATTCATTTTGGTTATAAAGCGGACCAAGGTTATTCCGAACTTGAGATCGCTCAAAAACGAGATGCCCTGGAGCGAGTCTTAATCCCCCTGACTCGAGAGGAGAATATTGAGTTTATGTATCGTGCTGGTTTTCAGCACGTCTCTGTTTTTTTCCAAAACTATCAGTTCGCTTCATTCATCGCGATTAAGTAATCGTTTACTGTGGCGGATTTCGCGGTAAGAAAGATGGGGTCGGGAGTGGCGGAGTCCCAGGGATAGCTCCGGGTTTTGCAACTGCTGGAGTAGTAGGAACTCCCTGAAACTGTGGCGGTGGTGTGGGTGGTTTCTTTAGGGGCTTTCGAATTAAGAGATCAGGCATCATAAATCGATCCCAAGCAAGTTCGCGCTCTTCTTCTTCCGCTAGCCGTTTTTTGATCCGTTCTCGTTGCTCTGAGGCTTTCTGTGAGTAGATCTGATCATATTCTGCCATCGCCTTTTGATATCGCTCCTTCACTTCACGGATTCGTTGCTCGCGAAGTCGCTCCTCCCAAAGCTTTGCATCATCTTGGCGGTCTGATTCTTTAGAAACAATGACTTCTTTTTTACAGTTCGGAAAGTTACACTCTTTGAAACGCTCACTACAAGAGATATCCAAAACGTGATGGAGATCCGCTTTTACTTTACTTTCAAGCGTTGAATACGATCCTTTCTGAGCGTACCGAGCTTTTACCTCTGCTACAAACTGTTCACAGCTTAATTTCCGGTCAAGCCAAGCAAAAGAGTTTGAGGTTTTTCTGTTGCGGCAGGCAGAAAAATTGCATCTAGAGAATTTTCCATCACAAGCCTCATACAGCACAGCGCTTAGTTCTTTCTTTTCTTCCTGATCAAGCTTCCCTAAAGACTTATAGTATTTATTCAACCCATCCCGAAACCGGTTACAATCTTCGACACGACTCATCCAACCTGAGTCTGCAGAAGCTGTTGTCAGAGAAAAGAGAATCCCCACAAATACAAGAAACAGTAACTCTTTCATAACGTCAGAGAAGAAAACGGATTAGAGAAAAAAATATTGTTGTAAAATTTTGTTCATGTCGTAACCAGATAAAGGTATGATATCGTTACCTTGTTAGAATACGACTCTCACTCTTATAATCGTAAAAAACCAACAAATCCTGTATACTAAAGGTAATTCCCTAAGTGATTTGGGGGTTTGTTCCGATACAATAGAAATATACGGGTGGAGTGGCGAAAACTCTAGTTTCAAATTAAATAAATGGAACGAATTCGGGGTCCTTTATTAGCGTTCTTGTTAGGCTTAGGTGGTTTTCTCTGGGGCTACAACCGAGAAAATATTGATTCTGCCTGGGCAAGCCTCTCTGCGCGTTTTGATAGTGCGCCACCCCCTTCTGCCACACCTGAACTTCCCACAGAGGAGATCCCAGGTGCAGAAACTCCCCCTCCAGAAGCAGAGAACACAGAAAGCACAGAGATAGAGAGTGGGAAAAACACCGCAATTTTTTCAGAATCTCTTGAAGGAATTCAACCAGGAAAAGTTGAAGACCGAAGCAAACAGAAACGAAACGCTTACTTCGAGCACCTCAGCGAGCAGCTAAAGACCCTCCAAGGCGATCAACCAGAGGAAAATGAGGCGGCAGGAGCGTCACCACCGCAACCAGAACCGCAAGAGGTGTCGCCCCCAACCCCTACGTTCCCTCCCGGCTATCCACCACCGATGCCAACGGAGATAGAAAGTGAACCGACCGATGAGATCACCGAAATTGACGAACCTCCGCCTATGGATGACTTCGCCCAAGAAGGGGCAGATGACGTGGAAGAGGTACTTGATGATTTGGAAGAGGAATAAAAACCCCAGAGGCCAAATCTTAATTTTCGCCTTCTACTTCGCCTTCTACTTAAACTAAACTTAGCCTTGCACTTGCTGTCTCGTCCTGAAATCTGTCCACAAGGTTGCATATTAAATAGAAACTGGGAAAAAGGCTATTATGAGCGGAAGTGGTTGGGAAATCAGTCCCCCCTAGGGGGGACAAAAAATGTCCGCTAGGTTTTGTTTGTTTTGCTG
>CAZDIO010000107.1:0-4506 GCA_964505555.1 uncultured Bdellovibrionales bacterium | reverse complement strand
GCCTTTTTTGAATAACACAGAGTTTCACGGAGTTCCACAGAGTTAAATTCATTAACTTTTTTTCTTCACTCTGTGAGACTCCGTGAAACTCTGTGTTAAAATACTTCTTATCTTAATGCCATTCGTGCCTGTCCCCGTTTTTCCTTTGCAATTGAAAATACTTTCTAAGGGTTAATTTTAATCTTAAAAAAACACCTTACGACTACGACGTCTTAAATATGAGACACTGCCACTAATGATTACTGTCATCAAAGCTTGTCGACGAGAAGTCGACGCTCTACCTTTGGAAATAAGGGAAGATCTTGCCGATGCTTTAGCTCGACTAGATGAAGGTCTTTCGCTCTCTATGCCTCTTTCCCGTCCGATGCCGAGCATTGGGCCAGGGGTACATGAGCTTCGACTCAAAGATCGATCTGAAGCTTATCGAATAATTTATTTCCTGTGGAAGCAGCAAAACATTTTATTATGCATGCATTTAAGAAAACCTCTCAGCAGACCCCACGAGGAGCTATTGAAGTGACAAAAAAGAGAATAAAGGAATTAAAATTATGAAAAAAACATCCGCCCCAAAATTAGCACGAGAGATAAAAATCCACCCGGCCCGTAGTCTTGAAGCTATAATAAAAGCAAAACTTATTGCTGCTGTTATCCGCACTACGGAAAAAAAAGGATTTACACATGGAGAACTCGCCCGTCGAACAGGAATTCCCCGTAGCGCAGTTACCGGTATCTTGAGCGGAAGCTTACAAAAAGTCACTTTAGATCGAGTGCTGCGATTAGTCGATGCTGCTGAATTAACAGCTGAAATTCGGGTGAAAGAGACCGCCTAAGAAATGCCTACCGCGCACTGAACGATCCTCACGGGATTAACATCCATGAGCGTAAGCAGTAATGATGTTAAGCAAATGAGAAAGAAAAGTGATCGAAAGAATTCCTGCCCGGTAATGAAGTATCCCTAACTGGAATTAAAAAGAATGTAGTAACAGGAAGAGTAAAATCTGAAGGCAATTTGGGAGGATGAACCATTTGCAGAATTGTTGCGAGGACCTGGCTATTTAAGGAAGCCAGGCCCTCGCGATGATAGTTGCAGTGAGGGCGGAGAAGAGACTCAGTCAGACCATCAAACCTCGTTCCGCCCACCTATTACCGAGATGGATGATAGTAAGCGCCGCTGCTCCCATGTCTTCGGCGGCTACAAATTCAGACAAAGAGTGAATGTTTATCTGACCACAAAACAGATTTGGATAGGCCAAGCCATTTTTTGCAAGAGCAGCCCCATCCGTTCCACCGCGAATTGGCTTCTCAATCGGTTCTATTTGGGCATCGCGAATGGCTGCCAACGCGAGGTCAAACACACGCATGTGCTCCGCGACAACATCGCGCATATTTGGATATTGATCCGTTGGTTTGACCTTGATCTGAACGCCAGGGTAGTAGCCCCGAAGGGTGTCGACAAGATTGTAAATGACAGCAAGTCGCGCTTCGTTCACATCTTTCTCAAAATCGCGAATTGCCAACTGAACTTTTGCAGACCCACAGCTTCCCTCCACCCCTATGACATAATAAAAGCCCTCTCTTCCAGTTCGGTTCTCTGGACGCTCGTCACGGGGAAGTGCAGCAACGAATTCTGCGGCCACAATAGCAGCGTTGATCATTTTTTCGTAAGCATACCCTGGGTGGTGCACGCAACCGGTAATCCCTATTTCGATGCGCGTGGCCCAAAAGTTTTCTCTTTCGATAACACCTAGCGCACCTCCATCGACGGTGTACCCGCAGCGTGGTAGCCGTTCAAAGTCTACGCTGTCCATACCCTTACCGATCTCCTCGTCGGTAGTAACACAAACGACAATTCGCGGATGGCGGAGTTCGGGGTGATCAATGAATGCCTTAAGAGCGCTCATCACCGTGGCAATGCCCGCTTTATCATCTGCTCCCAAAGGTCCATCTCCTCGGCCCGTATAGAGAGTATGGCCCTGGTGCTTCTGGAGCTCGGGGCATTCACTCACACGCAAAACGAGTGACGAATTTGGAAAGGTGATATCGTTTCCGTCATAACGCTCAATCACCCTGGGCTCAGAAGCGTCACCCATTACCTCGTACGACGTATCAACGTGGACAATAAGTCCAAATGGTTCCGCCTCGACTCCGGGGGTGGCGGGCAGCTCAAAGTAGAGCGTCGCTTCCTTGATTTCGACATTTGCAAGATTCATCTCACGGGCCTGCCGAGCAACTAACTCAAGCATCTCCATCTGGCCGGGTGTCGAAGGGCGACAATCAGCCTGGCTGTCAGCTCGAGAGAGAACTTTTGCATAGGTAACAAATCGCGCACCTGCATCCTGAGCCAATCGTGAACGTAGAGTATTTGCAACAACCATGCTTCATTCCTGCCTTTCTATATCTATTCTCGAAAAACCTTAGAAAACTCTATCCCAAAAAGCCCTCTGTTTTTCACCAACGACGAATAATCGGCATACGGTTTCGCGTCAAAAGAAGAGGGCAGATTTTCTCTACTACTCGTGGCGTAGGATATTTCACCATTGGTATCAAGGAGCAAGATTCTCAGGTTGAGAATAGCTGGGTACCTAACATAGAAAGGGCAGATTGAAAAATTTGGACACGTTTACCGGTAGACATTTCCAAGAAATTACAAATGTTTCCCTGGTAAGATATTTCCACCCACTATCCCTTTATGTTGCTTAGTTACCGATCCTGGTCCGATACAGCCTAATTCAACGAGACTGCTTCTGTTAGCTCTGGTGGGGCAGTAAATGTCAACAATAACAATTTGCTACCTACATTTGTTTTGGGAACTCCTTTTAGTAAAAAGAGGGGGCTTTTTTGGTAATCTAAGGATAAAAACGAGAACCTCACCCTGGCATACCTCTTGCATCAGATACTTGCGTAGTTCTATTCTTTTCTGGGGGTTTCATGAAACAGGGTTCTTTACGTTTCCTTTTTTTTTCCATTTTTTTGTGGTCACTCATTTTCTTAGATCATGCTGCTGCTGCCCCGTGGGGGGAATCGTATAATCAAGTTGCAGCGGGAACAGGAAATCTCACCGGTATCGCCGGACCAGCACCCAACGGCTTATACACTAATCTTAGTGGAGCGTTCTGGAATCCGACGACACGAAGATTATGGCTTGTTCGAAACGGCGGACCTTCAAAAGTTTGGGTAGCAAAAGAAGCCGCTGGGGGTGGCTTTGAGATCGAATCCCGAAATGGAAACTACGGGGAATGGTCAAACTTCGGTGACCTTGAAGATGTTACTCAAGCAAATCTAAATGAAGATATCATTTACTTGATTATTGAAGGGGTAGATCGCATTAAAGCCTTTGATGTCTCTACGTACGGACAGGCTACACTTTTAAATGATTGGAATATTGCTCCTTATGTGCCCGCGTATGATGGCTCCGCAGGGTCGGAAGCTATCACCTTTGTTCCCGATAAGTATCTTGCTGCGTGGGGCTTTGTTGATCAAAACGGAGCTCTCTATCAGAGCACCCAGGGTATGGGAGGATTAATGTTTGTGGGCCATCAGCAAGGTGGACGCCTCTATGCGTTTGATCTTAATCGAAGTACCGGCGCAGTGATTTTTGTAGGTGCTTATAAGACAAATTACAATGAAACTGCCGGACTTTATTTTGATCGATCTGACGGTCGGCTCTACATTTTCCATGGAAATGGGCAGAACTCTATTGAGGTAACCGGGCTATCATCAAACATAACTGGTAATGAGCGCTCATTAACCACTCTTGTCACATACACAAGACCATCTGACAGCCCAACATCACATCCGGCAAATAACATGGAAGGACTGTCTCCACTCTCAAACTCTGAGTGCCAAGGAGGATACCGAGCTCTCTTTATAACGACCGACGACGCTCAGGCTAACTCTCTACTTCAATTTAGTCAGTTCCCCTGTTCATGTAATGATGTCGCAGATGCAGATGGTGACCAGGTGCTTAATTGCTATGATCAATGTCCGATCACCGCATCAGGGGTAGTTGTAAATCCTCTTACTGGATGCAGCACGAGCACTACCGTAATTAGTACTAGTACTCCTCCACATGGGTATGTCGATCCCCGAGAAGATGAAGATGCCGTGAGTGGGACTCTGCTGGGCACTCAAGACGTCTCCATTACTTTTTCAAACCCGGTTACTACAATCAACGGAACTTCTCTAACGGTTGCCAATTTTGAAAGAAAATATTTTAGAAACGGTGCACAGCTCCCTGATACACAAGCGGATCTTCGCACTGGAGTTGCACCGATCGTGTCACTTATTAGTGGAAGCGGTGCGGGACCTTATCTGCTTCGATTTCAACCTCGAATTCCGCTTGGTGCTTGGACAGAAATCACCGCCATCAATATGGCAGACGCTAGCGGTGGGCTTCTCTCTAACACGGAAAACCGTATCGTTCTTAGCAATCTTCCGATGGACACAACACAAGACGGAAGAGTGCTTGGGGATGATATTTCTCGTTGGCAGCAGATTCACACAAAC
>CAZDIO010000106.1:0-15795 GCA_964505555.1 uncultured Bdellovibrionales bacterium | reverse complement strand
CTACTGCTCTCCTATGGTTCTTCATAGGTGTAATCGAGCAGGAGTTGACGCTTCGTTCACTAGCGCTACTAACTATCTCATTCTATTGGGGTTTCTTAGAGGTTCGGATAGAGTCTGTAGGTACTCTACTTAGTGCAACGTAGGGATCCTAGGTTGTTCTAATCCTTCAATTTGAGTCTCGAGATCAACCCTAGAAACACATAAGCTATTTTTTACTATACCCTGCATAGTAAAACAAACGCTCTATTTGTTCAATAATTATCGTTCATTAGGTGTATCACTTTTTTCCTTCTTTGTGTGCGCGGGGTGGATCATGCGTTCATGGGGGTCGAGCGCTTCCTGGGAGGATCTTGAGTTGACCCAATCTCTTCTATTTTAACGATTACCTAATGGAGGGTTTTACAAAAACAAAAGATCAAGAAGTAAAAATTATACAATGACATGAAAAATTGGCGGGGCGGACGGGACTCGAACCCTGTTGATCGTGCGATTGCTTTGCAATCGCCTAGTTGCTTTACGTAAACTAAATGCTCCTAGCGGAGCATTGCTTACGTCCTCCTACCTGACAGGCAGGCGTTCTAACCAACTGAACTACTATCTTACAAAAAAATTGGCGGGGCGGACGGGACTCGAACCCGCGACCTCCTACGTGACAGGCAGGCGTTCTAACCAGCTGAACTACCACCCCCGCTCTGGAACTGTTACCACAAAAACTCTTGCGCCGAAGGCGTTCCCTCCCCCAACGAGCGTTACGACGTTGCGCCAGAGTGGCAGATTTGGTGAAGATCGAGGCGCGGAAATTGCGAGGACCGGAATGTGCTCCGTGCACATGAGGACCGCAGCAATTTTCCGCAACGAAGAGCTTCGCCAAATATGCCACTCTGGTGGGCGGTGCAGGGATCGAACCTGCGACCCTCGGCTTGTAAGGCCGATGCTCTCCCAGCTGAGCTAACCGCCCGCGTGTTCGCCGTCGTTTATGGCGACAGCGAAAATGCGACGAACAAAGCTATACTAATGGGGGGGAGCTTTCAACATGAAATGGCGAGAATATAAAGAAAGAAAACCGTAATAGGAAAAGAATTGAGTAAAGAAGATCATTCCTTACGACTTTCATTAAGAAACAAAAGTCGTAAGGTCCACCTTAGTGGGTAATGACGTCTACTTCACCCTTATCCTGACCAGCGGAACCAACCGTTGCCGCACCTGTGCCGTTGACCGCATCTGGCTTTCCATAGAGGTCAAGAAGACGGGTTCCTCGGTCAGCTAAGATCTTTGAGAAGTCACTTGGATTTTCAATCGTCAGTGCCTCACGAAGAACTTCATCGATATGGCTTACGGTGATAATCTCAATTCCTTCGCGAACATTTGGTGGTATCTCTTCGATGTCCTTCTCATTCTCCTTTGGAATAAGAATTCTTTTAATTCCGCCGCGGTGAGCAGCAAGAATTTTTTCTTTGAGTCCACCAATTGGAAGCACCCGACCACGAAGAGTTATCTCTCCGGTCATCGCAATGTTTCGATCAATCGGAATTCCTGTGAGCGCTGAAGTGATCGCTGAGACCATCGTCACACCCGCAGAAGGACCATCTTTTGGAATAGCACCTTCTGGAACGTGAATATGGATGTCAATCTTTGAGTAGAACTCCTTTGGAAGACCAAGGATGTGGGCACGCGAGCGAACATACATCATCGCTGCTTGTGCAGACTCCTGCATTACATCACCTAACTTTCCGGTGATAATCAGCCGTCCACGACCAGGCACGATCGCTACCTCTGATAAGAGGAGCTCTCCACCGGTCTCTGTCCAGGCAAGCCCGGTAGCAATACCCACCTGGTTTGCTTCTTCCTGCTTTCCATACTTAAACTTCTTTGGTCCCAGGTATCTCTCGAGATTTCGCTCGGTAATCTTTTCGTGATGCTCTTTGCCCTTCTTTGTTACAGAAACGGCCACTTTTCTGCAGACACTATCAACTGTCCGCTCCAGGTTTCTCACCCCAGCTTCTCGGGTATAGTGGCGAATGATCGCAAGAACCGCATCATCTCCAAGCGTTACGTTCTCATCTCCAAGTCCGTTTTTCTCACTGACTTTTGGCAGGAGAAAACGCTTTGTAATCTGCACCTTCTCAAGCTCGGTGTAGCCAGGAATCTCAATTAGCTCCATACGATCAAGAAGCGGTCTTGGGATCTGACTTACGGAGTTTGCAGTGGTGATAAATAGGATCTTTGAGAGATCATAATCAACATCGAGGTAGTGATCATTAAAGGTGAAGTTCTGCTCCGGATCTAGCACTTCAAGGAGCGCACTTGCGGGATCGCCTCGGAAGTCTTGTGACATCTTATCGATCTCATCAAGTAAGAATACCGGATTGCTTTTGCCTGCTTTCTTTAACGATTGAATCACCTTACCAGGAAGGGCTCCGATGTAAGTTCTTCGGTGACCTCGAATCTCCGCCTCATCACGAACACCACCAAGAGCGATTCGTACAAATTCACGCCCGGTTGCTCGTGCAATGGATCTTCCCAAAGAGGTCTTACCAACCCCTGGAGGGCCAACTAAACAGAGAATTGGACCTTTAATCTCACCAACGAGTTTCTGAACGGCAAGATACTCTAAAATTCGCTCCTTCACTTTATGGAGGCCATAATGATCCTCATCGAGGATCTTTTCAGCTTCCCCGATATCGAGCTTCTCTTCTGAGAACTCATGCCACGGTAAGCAAAGGATCCAATCTACGTAGTTTCTTACTACGGTTGCCTCAGCAGACATCGGAGACATCATCTTCAGTTTTCTGATCTCTCGTTCTGTCTTCTCCCGAACATCTTCGGGCATTACTTTTGCTTTTAGCTTGTCTTCAAGCTCCTGAATCTCATTTCGAAAGTCATCCTTTTCGCCAAGCTCTTTTTGAATGGCGCGCATCTGTTCATTTAAGTAGTACTCTTTCTGCGTCTTTTCCATCTGCTTCTTGACGCGAGTACGGATCCGCTTTTCAACTTGGAGGATCTCGATCTCTGACTTCATGTGCTCGTAGATCTTCTCAAGCCGCTCAAGAGCGCTGTTTGTCTCGAGGATCTGCTGCTTATCTTCAAGCTTAATGTTTAGGTGAACAATGATCGCATCTGCAAGACGAAACGGGTCTTCTAGGGCGTGGACCTGGTGAATCATCTCTGGGCTGATCTTCTTTCCAAGCTTCACATAGGTTTCAAATGAAGATTGAACGGAACGAATCAGTGCTTTTAATTCCGGAGAGTCTTCGACAACTTCTGGAAGCTCAGAAACGTTAACAAGAAAGTAGTTATCTGTTTCAAGATACTTCTCAACCCGTGCGCGCTTTTTTCCTTCAACGAGGACCTTTACGGTGCCATCTGCGAGCTTCATCATCTGCATGATGTCGCCTAGCGTTCCGATGTTGAAGATATCATCTGGTCCCGGGTGGTGAGTTTTTGCATCACGTTGTGCCGCGAGCATGATCGGTTTTTTCTGCCGCTCTGCTTCTTCAAGCGCGCGGACACTTTTTTCCCGACCGACAAAGAGAGGAACCACCATCTGTGGGAAGATGATGATATCTCGAAGTGCTAAAAGTGGAATTGGATTTGATTTCTCGATTTCTGTGCTCATGGCCTCTTAAACGTTATGTGTTCCCTAAATAGTAGTCGTTTAGACGTCAAAACCCCGAGGACAAGTCCAAAAAAGTGCATAACTTATCCCTAAGCTAACCACTGTTTACTCTATCGACAAGCGATTTATTAATAATTACCGCTATTACAACGCTAATCTACAAACTTCTAACGCAAAGAAGGGAGGATTCTTTAGGAGAAAAAATATTTCGTCTTGTTGATAAGTTAGGAGAAATAAATCAGAGAGAAAACAATGCCCAGATACTTCTCAAAAACAAGCGGTTTTTTCAAAAACTCACAAAACTAGAGCAGTTCCATTTTGGAACTAGGACAAGTTTGTCTCCTCATCGTTACTCCAACAAGGGTTCGAGATTGCTTCGCTTCGCTCGCAACGACAGGCATAGGGCATCGGAATGGGCATGGGCACATCATGAGAAAGGAAAATTAAGTTTTACTCTTACTCAAACGCTAGGATTAAAGGTGAGCGTTTAGATTTTATCCCGTAGCCTAGGCGCAAAGAGCTGAGAAAAGCCCGACTTTACTACCCGTAAACGAGGGCTTTTCTCAGCTCTTTGCAACGACGGATACGGGAAAAATCTAAACGCTCACGCGCTTTCGGCTTTGTGTTCGTAGACTATTAGGGGTTGTTCGTTCCGCAGCACAGTCTCCTGCGAAATCACGACCTCTTTAATATCTTGTTGGGATGGGATCTCATACATCACCTCAAGCATCACCTCTTCTAAAATGGAGCGCAATCCTCGCGCGCCCAATTTTCTCGCCAACGCCTGGCGAGAAACTGCTCGAAGTGATTCATCAGTAAACTTTAAGCGCACATCTTCCATCTCAAAGAGTCTTTGGTACTGCTTAGCGATGGCGTTCTTTGGTTCCGTAAGGATCTTCATCAGCACATCTTCATCAAGCTCTTCAAGCGTTGCAACGACGGGTAATCGTCCGATGAACTCTGGAATGAGTCCGTATTTAAGAAGATCTTCTGGTTGAACCTCTTTTAGCACCTCGGCAGATTTTCTCTTCGATCGAAGGTCTGCAGAGAACCCAAGTGCGTTTCCAACGGTGCGGCGGCGAATGATATCATCAAGTCCCGTAAACGCTCCGCCACAGATAAATAAAATGTTTGTGGTATCTACCTGTAAGAACTCCTGTTGAGGATGCTTTCTTCCCCCTTTTGGTGGAATACTTGCTTTTGTTCCCTCAATAATTTTCAAGAGCGCTTGCTGAACACCTTCTCCGGAAACATCTCTGGTAATGGATGGATTATCTGACTTTCTTGAGATCTTATCGATCTCATCGATATAGACGATCCCCCGTTGGGCTTTCTCTACATCGTAATCTGCTGCCTGAAGAAGGTTTAAAATAATGTTCTCAACATCTTCTCCCACATACCCTGCTTCCGTCAGATTTGTCGCATCAGCAATGGTAAACGGCACATCAAGAAAACGGGCCAGGGTCTGAGCAAGGAGGGTCTTTCCAGAACCGGTTGGTCCAACAAGTAAGATGTTGGACTTTGAAAGCTCCACTTCTGACTTCGTATTTAAGTTGTAAATTCTTTTGTAATGGTTGTAGACCGCAACAGAGAGGATTTTTTTTGCATGGTCTTGGCCAACCACGTACTGATCTAAAAAGGTGCGAATCTCTTTTGGTTTTGGAACGGGGGCGAGATCTCCCTGAGCACTTGTTTCTTCGACCTCTTCAAGAATGATATCATTACAGAGATCGATACACTCATCGCAGATGTAAACTTCTGGACCAGCAATCAGCTTTCGAACCTCTTCCTGGCTTTTGCCGCAAAAGCTACAGACCAGCGTTGATTGTCCCCGATTACTTCCTTTACTTACGCCCACAGTTTTCCTTCTTTATGGTTTCCGTTTAAGTCTCTGGAAAATACCAACTCAATTTAGAAACTAAATTATATCGGATACCTTGTTATGAGCCAACCCACTGAAAACGTAAACTTATTGTCGACAAGCTCGCTTGAGAAACAAATGAGCTCCTTTATAAGGCCGTAATTCATTAAATAAGCTTATTTCACACTAAACTTATTACTACTTACTTAACCGCCCGTGGACGGTGAACTACGACGTTATCAAGTATTCCGTAATCTTTTGCCTCTTTTGCAGACATAAAGTTATCACGATCCGTGTCCTTCTGAACCTGATCCACATCCCGACCAGTGTGCCTTGCAAGAAGTTCATTCATCTCGCGCTTGATACGGATCATTTCGTGAGCATGAATCTCAACATCAGAAACCTGTCCTTGAAAGCCACCAAGAGGTTGATGAATCATAATCCGTGCATGAGGAAGTGCGGAGCGTTTTCCCTTTGCACCTGCCGCTAATAAAAAAGCTCCCATACTTGCCGCCTGACCTAAACAGAGCGTTCCAACATCGGGCGTGACATACTGCATCGTGTCATAGATCGCCATTCCCGCAGTAATCGATCCTCCGGGGGAGTTTATGTAGAAGAAGATATCCTTCTCTGGATCCTCACTCTCTAAGAAAAGAAACTGCGCGGTAATCACGTTTGCTACCGCATCGTTTACCTCTGATCCAAGAAAAACAATCCGGTCTTTAAGGAGCCGTGAATAAATATCATACGCTCGCTCTCCGCGACCTGTTTGCTCAATTACATACGGTATGAAATTCATGCGCTTCTCCCTTTCTTCTTTTTCTCTTTCTTCCCTTCGACCTTTTCTGAATCCTCTCCAGCGAGCTCTCCTTCCTTACGGACGCTCTCTCTCACTTTAGCTTTCTCAAGTAGCCGTTCGGTCATCTTCTCTTTTGCTAAGAGGTTCTTTAAACCTTCGGTATTTTTTGGCAAGCCAAAATATTGCTCTACCTTCTGGCGGTCCTGTTTTGTCTCCTCCACCTGCTTCAAAATCCACGCTTCCACATCATCATCTGAAATCTCAATTTTTTCCTGCTGGATAATCTGGTGAAGGAGAATACCTCGCCGCACCCGAGCCTCAGCTGCAGATTGAAGCTGTTCTCGAAATGGAGAGACATCTATCTTGTAGGATTTCTCCTCACGGGGATTAAGAATTCCAGACTCAAAAAAGATGGTGCGAATCTCCTCATCAACTAGCACCTGGGGAACCCGAAAGGAGTTTTTTGAAGAGATCGCTACAAAAAGCTTCTCCTCCTTAGCGTTTTTATTTTTTTGCTCAACTTGACGCCTGAAATTCTCCTCAATCTCTTTTTCTAACTCAGAGAGAGAGTCGATCTTTAAATTCTCCTTGATAAAGTCATCGGTCAGCTCAGGAAGAATTTTCTTATGGATCCCTTTTAGCTTTACTCGATACTTAGCAACTTTTCCGGCGATCTCTTTATTGGTAAGATCTTCGGGAAAAGCCACCGTAAATTCTTTTTCCTCCTCAAGGGACATTCCTAAGAGTGCTTTTTCAAACTCCTCTGGTAACTCTCCCGCCCCAACCTCGACCTGTGCATCCAAGCCTTCAGAACCTTGAAACGGCTTATCTTCCACCGTAGCTGTGTAATCTATCGTCGCTACATCTCCTGCTGAGATATTCCTTCTATCTTCTGTAATCGGCTCAACACGAGCATACCGGGTGCGAATGACCTCCAGCTCCCGTTTCACTTCGTCGTTTTGAAATTGCTCAAGCTCAACTTCAAACTCAACTCCAAAATAGTCCTTCACCTTTGGTTCTGGAAAGATATCAACACGAGCAACTGCTTGGAGATCTTTGTCTGCCTCGACGGGATCGACATTAATATCAGGCCTCCCTACAACTTTTAAGGAATGCTCCTTCACCGCATCACGGTACGCATCCCCCAAGAGATTCCCCACCACGTCATCCCGGATCGAGTCCCCATATAACTTCGAAACCATATCCAAAGGCGCTCGCCCAGGACGAAACCCTTTGACGTTAGCTTGAGTCATCGCGCGTCGAAGCTGTTGATCATAGCGTGAACGAAAAACACTGTGCGGTATCGCAATCCGGATCTGTCGTTCGTTTTCTTGTGTCTCTTCGATTGAAATAATTGGTTCCATAACTTTTGCCATATACAGGATGCGTTACGATATTGCACTACTACTTGCTGTACTACTTTGCGATACTACCTCGCACCACTACATTTATCATCATGCGGGAGGGGGGACTCGAACCCCCAAGCCTTTTGAGCACTAGGTTCTAAGCCTAGCGTGTCTGCCAATTCCACCACTCCCGCAAATTGCGTTTAACGGGGCTAATTTGAGGCAACTCCGCGTTGCGGCAATGGCTGCGGTGCTCGGGGTCTAGCTTTCGCTAGAGTCCGCTCCTCGCTCATTGCCGCGCCTTGATTTGCCTCAAATTAGCCCCGTTAAACGCAATTTGTCCTCTTGCCACTTCGCTTTTGCCAACGCTTTGCGTTGGAAGAGAAGATAGAGAGTAGCAAGAGTTTGATGGTTTCATCAAATTGTATGCTTGTAATCGTGGTGGGCGATCGGGGATTCGAACCCCGGACCCGCTGATTAAGAGTCAGCTGCTCTACCAACTGAGCTAATCGCCCGTATTCTTTGTTTAATTATTACCGAATGGGTTTGGCACAGCTTTGTTCCCCCCTTTTGCCGGATGGCAAAACCCCGGAGGGACAATTATGGGGTGGGCGATGGGACTCGAACCCACGACCGCCGGGACCACAACCCGATGCTCTACCAATTGAGCTACGCCCACCAGATTCCTCTGCAACTAAAGTCGATATGCCTTGAGGGATATGAGTTTATGCTGCGGATTAGTCGGTAATAATTAGTAAAGCCAACAATGCCTACAATATGAATGGGTGTCAATTAAAGAGAAAATTAAACCGCGCTTCCTGTTTTTCTATGTCTCTACGAACTCACTGAGTGAGTAAAACTGGCCAGGTTTGGAAAATACAACCCCTTGAAGCTCTAGCTCACTAAGAAGCGCTTGAAGTTTTGTCGGCTCTGCCTTTACCTGCTCAACAAGGAGATCAAACTGTAAGAGATCGCTTTGTTGAAGAAACGAAACTATCTGCTTAGCAAGTGATCGCTCCTCGGCATTAAAAATTGAGAGCGCTTGTGCTTCTGATTTCTTCTCCTCCCCCTTTTCTTCCTTGAGGGTATCTTTTGGTGCTTGTTGATAACACCCGGTATTTTTTAACCTGGGGATCGCCTCAAAGATATCACTGAGATTACTTACCAAAAACGCTCCTTCTCGAAGAAGTCGGTGCGGGCCAGCACTTCCCTTACTCTCCACTGGACCAGGAAGAGAAAAAACCTCTCGCCCTTGCTCAAGCGCACAACGAGCGGTGATTAACGCTCCACTTTTTTCTTGCGCTTCAATCACAACCACGGCATCAGAAAGTCCACTGATAATCCGGTTTCGTTCCGGAAATGTATACTCTCTAGGCTCTTGAAGGAGTGGATACTCACTGATCACCGCACCGCTATGCTTCGCGACACTGGCGGCTAAAGAGAGATGCTGTTTTGGATATATCGAAAGAAGCCCAGAACCCAACACCGAAACCCCCGCACTCACCGCTTGCTCATCTCCTAGAAATGACTCCACCGCTCCCTCATGAGCAGCCTTGTCGATTCCGTATGCAAGCCCACTGACCACAACCCCACCACATGCGGTAACCTCTCTTGCCAAACGAAACGCATGGCGCTTCCCATAAGGGGTTGCCCTTCTTGTCCCTACAATCGCGACTACAAACTCGGCATCAGGAATCCCTCCCCAAACAAATAAGACCAAGGGAGGGTCGGGAATTTGTCGCAACCTTTTCGGATAACGGGGGTCATCAAATGTAAGAAGAACTATCTCGTGCTTATCAGCAAGTTCCGCCTCTGCGATTCCACGTTTCAGGCTTGAAGAATCTACCCGACGAAGTATCTCAAACATCTCCTCCTGGTTCCCTTCGACCCAAAAACGACATAACTCCCTTTTTAAATTCCGATTAATTGTTGGTTGAAAACTCGCTCCTAAGAAAAATTTCCCAAGCTCTGAAAGATTACTTTTTTCAGCCATACCTCCCTCTGTGTTAGTTTTTTGAGTCGCTATGCTTATAAAGCCAAAACAGTAGTTACCGAGTGACCTGACTAGATCTCTCGTAAAATGTTTCCTTTACAGAGAGAGAGCGCTCTGACATTGAATATTTAGCGGTTATTAGGGCATCTATATTGATTATCGTCTCAAAAATATCTCTCGTTCCACTACTTCATGAAACAATACGTCCTCATCCTCTACGGTGCCAAAAACTCTAACCCCGAGGGGCTCTTTTTTCTCAAAGAAAATATCGGAAGCCGCTTTAAGCTCTCTGACCGCGCCGTTGATGCACTCTTTATGAATCTCCCCGTAACGCTCAAGCGCGGCCTTGATGAACAACAAGCCGCTGCTTACAAAAAGTTCTTTGATGGGATCGGCGCCATTGTTGAAATAAAAGAGGAACCCTCATCAAAACCAACCAGCGAAACTTCAGAAGAAAAATCATCCCCCTCATTGATCTTGGAAGAAAAAATTCTAGAAACTCCGGTCTCGCCTCCCACTTCACCTCCTCCATCCACCCCCCCTTCCAAGCACTCACCAAGTGCAACAGCAGATCTTTCCTCCTCTCTTGAATTTGAAATTTCATCTCCTCCTCCCCCTCCAAAAGAAGAGACTCAACAACCTTCTCATCAGAAAGAAACAAGTATTCCAGAAACATTGAAAGGTTTACACCTTTCAACTTCTGAACAACCAGAAGCACCGGTCAGAGAGCCAGTCAGAGAAGCTACCATTGAACCAACAGTTGAAAAACCTCCGCCATTTCCAAAACAAACTCTTCAAGAGGAGCCAAAAAAGATTCCTCCCTCACCACCCACTCCGATCCTCCCTCCTCAATCAACAACAGCAGTGGAGGAACCTTTAGAAGATTCTCAGACCACCGTGTCTGAAGCGGTCCCTACACGCCGCATCTCACCAAAGAAGTTTATGATTTTTTCAGGAATCGTTCTGATCTCCCTTTTCATGATGATTCGCAGCTTTTTTCACACCCCTGAGCCGCCATCTCCGATGTTAGATAAAGAGGTAATACAAGGTCTTCTTCATGAGCAAAAAGCAATTTTGACTCCGAAGAATAAAAAACAGAAACCTGAAGAGCCGATCCTTCATTGGAACGGAGAACAAGAGAGCAGCACGATAATTTCTCGACTCGATCTCACTACTCAAGGAGAGAAGATTCTTTTAGTAAAGTTGCATGCGCATGGAACTCCCCCTCCCCCACTGACTCCTGAAGAGATCGTCGCCGGAAAAAAGCGTACCCCTTGGCTTGGCCGATATGATATCGAATTTCAAAAAGAGGACCTTGAAGCGATCGCTTCTGTAAAAAGCGATTCGGGGGTTACCGTCAAAAAGAACGATAAGATCTACCTTGAAGATGATCACGGACATGGACGGACGGTGGGAGTAGCGGATATTAAATTTACGTGGAACAAAAGTGAAGAGAGATTTGATGCCTCTTGGAAACTCTATGATACCGCACAACAGGAAGCCCCAGAGGGAGAATCATTTTCAGAGCGGGTAGAAGGTGATAAGTTCCGCTTCTTCTTCGAGGGAAAGCTCCCCCTTATAAAAGGAGAGAAGAAAGAGAGCGCGAAACCAAACACTCCTGTGCGACCTGAACCGATGCCAGAACCAGCGGTGAAATCGGAAATACCATAAAGTTATGACAAAAAAAACGCGCATCGCACCGACGAGCCCTCTTCGCGAGATCGTTCCTGAGAAGTCTAAAGAACGGGAACTTACCGAACTCCATGTTCATCTTGGCGGCTCCGTTCCGATCTATCGTCTATGGGAGATGGGAATTGAACGAGGGATTCGAGGCGTGGCCGGTTCGTATCAAGACTTCATTAAAGTGCTTCACCGCAGCTTTGAAACCGCAGGAGATCTCGACCGCTATTTAGAGGTGTTTGACACGGTGGAGCTCATTCAAGCTGGCCCCCAGGCGGTAGCAGAAAGCATCCGTATCGCCATTAACGGTGCGTATCGAACTGGCGGGATGAGACAACTTGGTCCTGGAGGAGAGGGCGGAGATCCCGATCCGGTGTTTGCCATTACCCAGCTTGAACTCCGATTTAATCCGCTCAAACGCACCGGCGCGATGCTCTCTCGTGATGGCTACTCCGGATTGTATGATGTGGACCGAATTATTCGAGCCGCGTGTGAATCTGCCGAGGAGAGTGAGATCGCCTACCGGGGTGAGATTCGAACGGGACTGATTTTTTGCTTTGGAAGAGATATGTCTTGGGAAGCAAACAAGATCCTTGCTCAGAAAGTTCATCACTGGAAAAAAACACACAAAAAAGTAGTGGGCATCGATCTCGCGGGGCCAGAATCTGCAATCACCCTTGAAAATCCAAGCGACCTCAAACAGATGGCGGAGATCTACGAACTTGCTGGCGATGGGATCGGACGAACGATTCATGTTGGAGAGACAAGACACGTGAACCTAGAGACCTTTCTTCAAACCGTTGAAGCACTAAAACCTCATCGGGTCTCTCACCCGATCGTTGCTGCTCGTGCCTTGTGGGAAGATAATGACGCGCGAGGGTTAGATTTACTTGCAAAGAAAAATATTATTTGTGAACTTTGTATTCAATCAAATCTCCTTACCGGAGCAATCAAATCTGCTGAGGAGTATGGAAAACTCCTTCGGACCCTTGATCAGTTCGGTATCCGATACACCTTCTCAACAGACTCCCCCGCACTCCAATTAACCACCCTCGCTGCGGAGCTTGAGTTTCTCCTCCTCCATAAAGCAGCAACACCGGAGCAGATTTTGGGGGCCATAAAAAATGCTAATGATGCTACGTTTATTAAAGCAACTCCAAGCGACCGGGCCGAATCTCATTAGAAGAAGACGGTTATGATCTGCTTCCAAAAGTAAATGTAATCGCCTATTGCAGAGAAGGAGGTTATAATAGCGAGATACGCTATCAACCATTCTCTATATAATTCATAGATATATGAACCAAGAAATCTGTCGCGAGCTCCCTCAACGAAAAACGAAGATCGTTGTTACGATCGGTCCGGTCTCGCGATCGCGTGAAGTGGTGCGTGAATTAATTCTTGCGGGGATGAATATCGCCCGTCTAAATTTCTCACATGGAACCCATGAGGAACATACCGCAACCCTGAAACTCCTTCGTGAGGAGGCAAAGAAGCTTGGTGCCCCGATCGCAGTTTTTCAAGATCTTTGTGGGCCAAAGATACGGATTGGGCATGTTGAGAACGATGAAGTGCTGTTGATCATCGGCAATAAGATCTCATTGAAAGCGGGAAGAGATCTCAAACTTGGCACGAGTTCTGAAATTTCAGTTGAAGCGTTTGATCCCGCTCAAGTACTTCGCGCTGGGGAAAAGGTGCTCCTCAGCGATGGACAGATTGAGCTTGTTGTCGAAAACATCGAGTCAAACGTCGTAAACTGCCGAATTCTTTCTGGGGGCAAACTTCGCTCACGCTCTGGGATCGCCGTTCCGGACTCTAAACTTGAAATTCCCTGCCTTACTGAAAAAGATCTTCGTGATGTGGAATGGGGGGTAAAAAACGAGATCGACTACATCGCCCTCTCTTTTGTTTCAAGCACGAAAGACATTATGGATCTTCGTGGGCGAATTCAGCAACTTGGTGCAGATATCCCGATTATTGCAAAAATCGAGCGTGCCTCTGCTCTTGATGCAATCGGATCGCTCTGTGAAGCCTCGGATGGAATCATGGTAGCGCGAGGCGATCTTGGCCTTGAACTCCCTCTCGAGCGTGTTCCTGGAGCTCAGAAGTTAATCATCGAAACTGCCAACCTCCGGGGAACACCGGTGATTACTGCAACACAGATGCTCCAATCCATGGTCCAAAATACACGACCAACCCGCGCGGAAGTAAGTGATGTCTATACCGCGGTTCTTGAAGGCACAGACGCGGTGATGCTCTCTGAAGAGACCGCTATTGGGAATCACCCTGTGCTTGCCGTGCAGATGCTGGATCGGATCCTTCGCGAGTCTGAGTGTGAGTTTCAGTATGAAAACTACCACCCTCGCTACCGAGCGGCTGTTCAAGGTTCGGTTGCTGATGCTGTTTGTTTTGCTGCGTGTGGCGCCGCTACAAAGATCTCTGCTTCTGCAATCGTTTCGTGCACCCAATCGGGAAACTCTGCACGACTTGTTGCGAAGTATCGTCCCCATCAGTCTCTCTTTGGGGCAACATCAAACAAAAAAGCGATGGCGCGAATGGCTCTCTACTGGGGAGTAGAACCGGTATTTTTTACACTTCAAGATGAATCAACAACTGAAGATGAAATTACGTTAGCAATGCTTGCCATTCGCGATCAGTATGGACTGAAACCAGGTGCTCGAGTAGTCGTCACCGCAGGATTAAAAACAAAAACGATCGGCTCAACAACATTGATGGAAATTCGGGAGATTCCACGGATTTCATAGGAGAAAGAGCTCGAACTTTCTTTTATTTTTCTTTATTTTGGTTCTTCTTCTGGTCTTGTCCTAGTCCTGGTCTTAGAGCTCCAACCAAATGAATGACCCCTTCCTGTCGTTACGAGCGAAGCGAAGCAATCTCATACCATAGATGAGGGTTCGAGATTGCTTCGCTTCGCTCGCAACGACAGGCGTTTTATTTGGGTTGGAGCTCTAAGACCAGGACTAGGAATCCACCAGAACCAGAATAAAAGAATGCTAGTTTTTCCTAAGCGGCGTGTCGTTCTTCGAGTGTGGCAGGAGTTGTTACTAACTGCTTGAGTTGGTTTGCAAGTACTCCAACATCGTAGCTCCAAAACAATTGAGGTTTGGAAGCTTCATTTAAAAAACGCTCAAGTGCGAAGTTGTCGGTTGGTTCTTCCTGATTTTCAATGACGATCGTATCTGCAAAGCCACTTATTCGACAACTTTTTCCCTCTTCAAAAATTCGGTGTGCATGTTTTTGGAGAAGTTCGGGAACTGCGGAGATATTCTTCAGAGGGATCCCCTCTTCCTTGAGAGCAAGAACGCACGCCACTGGTAAGAGATCACTTAATCGGTACCGTCTTCGTCCCCGTTGAAATGTTTCCCCGGTGGCTACAGCAACTCCCGCATGATTGTAAAATGTAAATTGCGAAAGAACTAACCTTCGTTGAGGAAATAATTGCTGAAGGATCTTTCTTATATCCGATGCGGAATATTCACTTTCTTTTATCATTCTGCCCTCTCCTCAAAAAAACATTGAGTTAAGATTTGCACATAAGTTTCGAGAGTACAACAGATGTTTTTTTACCTCTCCCCTCTTTCAAACATCATCTAACTTAAAGTTTTCTTGCAAAGGCTGGGGACGAAGAGGTAAAGAAAGAAAGGGGCTCTGGTCCCCATCACCTGTTAGGTCAGTTATCCGTCATTAAGAAAGGAAGTTAAGGTAGCTAAGGAGTGGTGAGTATGAACGCACTTGCTGAAACAAAAACAGAAGGCATTAACGATGAGCTGCTGAGCGAAGAGGCCAGTGCCGCGATGACTGGGGTTAGTGTTGAGACATTACGTGAATACGTTCGTTTTGGCCTTTTAGAAGCAGTAACAAAGGAGAACAAAAGTTTTCTCAAGCAAAAAGACATTCTTGAGCTATTCAATGCCAAAGACACTTCGCAGCAAAAAGACCTAAAGGGAAGTTCCCTTCGAGAGCTGCGAGAAAAGATCGTATCTCACCAATTACATGATTCACCACTTAAAGCCGTAAAAGAGCCTCTCCAAAGTCGGGAGGAAAATACTTCAAACATGAGTTATCTTCCTGTTCCCGCAAACTATGAACTCCTTTCATTAAATAAACGGCTTCGAGCCGAGATACAGGAACTTAAAGAGGAGCGAGTCTGGCTTCGCTCCCGGTTAGAAAAACTTGAAGCAAGAAGTGAGCGGGAACAGATGCTCCTTCTGTATGAGAGTGAAACCGTCCGCACCCTTGTCAATGCGCAAACAAAAGGCTCAAACTTTTGGGCCAAAGCCCTCCCCATCCTTCGCACCCCGCTGGAGTGGCTTAACCCTCCTCCCACGAAGACAAAAAAATAGTTTCGACATTTGCGCCTAAAACTCTACTTCTTTCAATTGAATGAATAGAAGAGAACTCTCAGCAGGCACGTTCCTTCTGTCGTGGGGGGAGCAACGCAACCAAAAGCAAGACCCGCAAAACGTTCGAGAAGTCTTAGGT